>DASWVA010000512.1:0-4352 GCA_036401415.1 Streptosporangiaceae bacterium | reverse complement strand
GCCTGCCGCTCGACCAGCCCGCGTTCCTCCAGGGTGTCGACGATCAGGGTGGCGTATGGGGCGTCGACGCTGACCGCTTCGGCCAGCCCGCTCAGGGACAGCGGCCCCCGGGCCAGCTGGAGCAGGGCCTTGACCCGGCCGCTGCCGCGGCCCAGGTTGAGTACGTCTCGCAGGGCCTGCGCCGGCGGGTAGGCCGACGCCAGGCCGCGCATGGCCACCCAGACCCGGGTGGCCTGGTCATCACGAGCCGTCGAGCACTGCGTCATGCGGATCCGCCTCCTGGTCCAACGATGCCGGGCGCGGCGATTCGGCGGCCAGCCTTTCACGGACCCGCTGCGCCGTGGCGGCGGCTCGCGGCCCGGTCGAGGCCCAGCCGAGCGCGGCGACGCCCAGCCCGCAGGCGGCCAGCACGGCCCAGGCGGCGTGGCTGGCCGCGGCCAGTCCGGCGTTGGACGCCCCGGCGACCAGCGAGCCGGTGATAGCCACCCCGAGCGCCGACCCGGCCTGGCGGCTGGCCGAGGCGACCGACGCCGCCACCCCGGCCTGGCTGTCCGGCATACCGGACACCGCGGCGTTGGAGATCGGGGCATTGACCAGCCCGAACCCGAGACCGAAGATCACGTAGGTGCCCAGCAGCCAGAGCACCGGCGTGCTGTCGCTGAGCGGCAGCAGCAGCAGGGCGGCGGCCATGATGGCCAGGCCGGCCAGCACCAGCGGCAACCGTGGCCCGCGGGTGCCCACCAGCCGCCCGGAGACCGGGGCGAAAATGAAGATCAGCACGGCCATGGGCAGCGTCAGCAGGCCCGCGTGCAGCGCGGTGTAGCCGCGGGCGTCCTGCAGGTACAGCGTGTTCAGGAACAGGAACCCGCCCAGCACGCCGAAGGACAGCACCGCGATCAGGCTGGCCGCGCTGAACGGCACACTGCGGAAGAACCGGATCTCCAGCAGCGGCTGCCTGCGCCGCGACTCGACCAGGACCAGCGCGATCGCGGCCACCGCGGCGGCCGCGAACATGCCCACGATCAGCGGTGACCCCCAGCCCGCGGCCGGCCCGTCGATGACGCCGTAGGTCAGCGTGGCCAGCGCGATGATGACCAGCAGCTGCCCCCACGGGTCGAACCGGCGGGCCCTGCCCGCCCGGGACTCGGGCACGAACAGCTGGGTCAAGACGATGGCGGCCGCCCCGATCGGGATGTTGATCCAGAAGATCGCCCGCCAGCTGACGTCGCTGACCAGCAGGCCGCCGAGCACCGGGCCCAGGGCCAGGCTGATCCCGAACACCGCGCCCCAGACGCCCAGCGCCCGGGCCCGCGCCCGCCGCTCGGTGAACGTGTTGCTGACGATGGACAGGGCGACCGGGTTGAGCATCGACCCGCCCAGCGCCTGCAGGCAGCGGAACACCACCAGCCAGGTGACGCTCGGCGCCAGGCTGCACAGCAGCGACCCCAGCGTGAACAGGGCCAGCCCGAGCTGGAACACCCGGCGCCGGCCGAAACGGTCAGCGGTCGAGCCCGCCGCCATCAGCAGGCTGCCGATGACCAGCGTGTACGCGTCGACCGACCATTGCAGGCCGCTCAGCGACGCGTGCAGGTCACGCCGGATCGAGGGCAGCGCCACGTTGACGATCGTGGAGTCGGTCCCGACGATCAGCAGGCTCATGCAGCAGATGGCCAGGATCAGCCAGCTCCGCCGACTACTTACATTCATATAGCTATTTTATTCATGGCACGAAACTCCCTGGCCACCCGTCCCGCGCGGGCCCGGGTCCCGCGGGTCCGGTCCGGCTGTCCCGGTCCGGCCGGGTGAGAACATGGCCCGATGACCTTGACCATGGACTTCTCGGCTCTGCCGGACGGCCGCCACACCGCGGAGGTCGCGCGGCTCTGTGACACCATGGAAACGGACTACCGGGCCGGTCACTACCCGCGGCTGACGGTCGAGCGGCCCTGGTCGGCCCACAACCGGGTGCTGGAGGGGGAGTTCGCCGAACCCGCCGCGATCCGCTGGTACCTGGAGCGGGAACTGGGCCGGCTGGCGGCCCGGGGCGCCCAGGTCTCGGTCTGCCGTGGCCGGAAGGTGATCAGCCTGCACGACCCCCGGCTCGGGCCGGCCGTGGACGAGACCCGCTGGGATCTGCGGCGCAAGAAGCTGTTCCTGTTCGGGCCGGAACGGATGGCCCTGTCGATCGACCGGCTCCAGCACTACACCGGCACCACCGCCGGCATGTTCCAGCGCTACGTGCTGCTGACCAACTACGCCTGGCACGTGGAGGAGTTCCGCGCGGCCCGCCCGGGCTGCGCCGGCCCCGACGCCGACGGCCGCCAGATGCCCGCCTGGCACGACCAGCGGCCCGGCCGGGCCGGCGTCAGCATGATCAACATCGGGGTCGGCCCGTCCAACGCCAAGACGATCACGGACCACCTGGCCGTGCTCCGCCCCGACCTGGTGCTGATGATCGGGCACTGCGCCGGCCTGCGCAACCACCAGGAGATCGGCGACCTGGTCCTGGCCACCGCCTACCTGCGCGACGACCACGTGCTGGACGACATGCTCCCGCTGCGGGTGCCGGTGGTCTCCAACTACGCCCTGAACGACCTGCTGCTCGGTGAACTGCGCGAGCGCGGCCTGCGCAGCCGGATGGGCATCGTGTTCACCACCGCCAACCGGAACTGGGAGCTGCACCTGTCCGCGGTGCAGGACTGGCTGCGGGTCTCCCGCGCGCTGGCCGTCGACATGGAGTCCGCCACCGTGGCCGCGAACGGGTTCCGCTACCGCGTCCCGACCGCCACCCTGCTCGCGGTCAGCGACAAGCCGCTGCACGCCCGGCCCAAGCTGAGCGCGGACGCCCAGGAGTTCTACACCGCCAGCCGCCGCCAGCACGTCGAGGTGGCCCTCTCGGTGGTGGAACAGGTCGCTCAGCGGTACCCGGACGGCCTGCCCACCGCCGAGCTCCGTTCCTCCGACGAGCCGCTGCTCGGCCTGACCAGCCCCGAGGCCGCCCCACGCGGCCCGGCCTGACGCCCGCCTCAGCGGTAGGCCCACGACCACTGCTGGTTGGACTGGCCGTTGCAGGTCCAGATGTCCAGCGGGGTGCCGGCCGTGGTGCTGGCGCCCAGCACATCCAGGCACAGCCCGGACTGCTGGCCGACGATCGTGCCGTTCGGCTCGACCGTCCACTTCTGGTTGGCGCCGCCGTTGCACGGCCACAGCTCGACCTTGGTTCCCGGGGCGGTCTGGTTGTTGTAGACGTCCAGGCACTCGGTGGCCCCCATCACCCGCAGCTCACCGGCGGAGGTGGGGGAGTACTCCTGGTTGATGCCGCCGTTGCAGGGCCAGATCTGCTCGCTGTCGCCCGGGACGAAGACGTAGGGACCGGGGGAGCTGTTGCCGGTGGTGTCGAGGCAGTCGCCGGACTGCGCGCCGACCAGCTCGCCGGTGCCGCCGGTGCCCGAGGTGGGCACCGCGGCGATCATGGTGACGCCACCGGGCGCCACCGTCGTGGTGAACGTCCCGGTCGAGGTGCCCAGCGACGAACCGCTCCACAGGTCGGTGAGGCTGGCCGGGCCGGCCAGGCCGAGCTGGGCCAGCGGCACGCTGAACGTGTGGCTGGCTGAGGTGTCGGTGTTGAATACGCCGATGTCCCAGGTGCCGTCGCGCTGCCGCTTGTCGAAGACCTGCTCGTTCCCGCTGTCGATGACCCGGTCGCCCGGGATGCCGTCCTGGTCGACGGCGGTCACCGCGCTGTACTTGAGCAGGGCCAGGTCACCGGAGTCGAGGCTGGTGAGATCGGTGCCCAGGATCAGCGGCGCGCTGGCCAGCGACCACAGCGACAGCTGGCTCTGGCGTTCGGGCGCGGTGAGCCCGTCGTTGCTGCCGTTACCGACCTCGATCGAGTCGTAGTCGTTCCAGCCGCCGGGCCCGCCGTAGGGCTGCCAGCTGGCCGCGGCGTCGAACCGGCTGGAAACATTGTTCCAGTTGGTGAGCGGGTAACTGCTGCCGTTCGTCCCGCAGTAGCACTCGATGTCGCCGGTGGTGCGCCAGCCGTTGGCCAGCGAGGACCAGGTGGTGCCGTCGGCGATGTTCAGGCTGTTGGACAGCTCCAGGGCCATCGGGCGCCCGGTCTGCTTCAGCGCCGCCGACCAGGACTGGACGTCCGGCAGGTCGAACGAGCCGACCCCGTCGAGCTTGACGTAGTCGACGCCCCAGGAGGCGAACTCATCCGCCCACGAGTTGATGAACGCCTGCGCGCCGGGCGCGCTGTAGTTGATGCCGGTCATGCCGCCGCAGTTGTAGTTGTTCTCCCCCGCGGTGGTGGCGATCTGGGCGGCGGTGTCGGAGGTGCCCAGGATCGG
>DASWVA010000511.1:0-4767 GCA_036401415.1 Streptosporangiaceae bacterium | reverse complement strand
GCCGGGCGCCCTCGACCTGCTGCTGGCCGAGGCCACGCGCACCGGGGCAGACCTGGCCCTGGCCAACGACCCGGACGCGGACCGGCTGGCCGTAGCCCTTCCCGACCCGGCGGAGCCGCGCGGCTGGCGGGTGCTGACCGGGGACGAGATCGGCGCGCTGCTCGGCGACCACCTGCTGCGGAACGCGCCTGAGCCGGGACGGCGGCTGCTGGTCACCACGATCGTCTCGGCCGGCCTGCTCGGGGAGCTGGCCGCCGCGGCGGGCGCGGCCTACGCCGAGACGCTGACCGGTTTCAAGTGGATCATGCGAGCCGCCGACGGCCAGCCGGACCATCAGTTCCTGTTCGGTTACGAGGAGGCCCTGGGCTACGCGGTCAGCGACGTGGTCCGGGACAAAGACGGCATGTCCGCCGCGCTGGTGCTGGCGGCTGCGGCGGCGCAGGCCCGGGGCCGCCGCCAGACGCTGGCCGGGGTGCTGGACGGCATCGCCCGGCGGTTCGGCCTGTACGCGACCAGCCAGTTCTCCGTCAACCTGGCCGGCCCGCCGCACGACGACCCGGAGCCCGGCGAGGGGGCAGGCGCCGCGCTGCTGGCCGCGGCCCGCAATGCGCCGCCGCTGTCGCTGCTGGGGCAGCCGCTGGTGGCCGTGGACGATCTTGGGCTCGGGCTGCGCACCCGCGCCGACGGCGCCAAGGACCCGCTGGCCCTGCCCCGGTCGGACGCGATCATCTGGCGGGCGACCGCCGGGACCAGGGTGGCTATCCGGCCGAGCGGCACCGAGCCTAAGGTGAAGATCTATTTGCAGGTGGTGCTGCCCGTCGCGGACCAGGACGATCTAGGCCCGGCGGGCCCGCTCCGGGCCCAGGCGGCCCGGCGGCTGGCTGACCTGCGTCAGGAAGTATCGGAGGTGCTGCACCTGTGACCGAGTCCCTGACTCGCCGCCAGCTGGCCGCGATGATCGACCACACCCTGCTGGCTCCCGAAGCGACCCCCCGCGACGTGGCCGTGCTGTGCGAGCAGGCCCGCCAGCTCGGCGTGTACGCGGTGTGCGTGTCACCCACGCTGGTCTCTGCCGCGGTCCGGGAGCTCCCCGGTCAGGAGATCAAGGTGGCCGCCGTGGCCGGGTTCCCGTCCGGTGCCCACAGCGCTGGGCTGAAGGCTCAGGAGGCCGGCATCGCCGCCGCTACCGGCGCGGCTGAGGTCGACATGGTCATCAACCTCGCCCTGGCCAGAGAGGGCCGCTGGAAAGAAGTCGAGGAGGAGATTGCCGCCGTCCGGGGCGAGGTCCCCAGCCCAACCGTGCTGAAGGTCATCATCGAGTCGGCGGTGCTGGACGAGGAGTCCATCGTCGCGGCGTGCCAGGCCGCGGCCAGTGCCGGGGCCGATTTTGTGAAGACGTCGACCGGTTTCCACCCTGCGGGCGGGGCTACCACCGCCACGGTCGCGCTGATGGCCGGAACCGTGGCGCCCCGGCTGGGCGTGAAGGCGTCGGGCGGGATCCGCTCGGCGGCCGACGCGCTGGCCATGATCGAGGCGGGTGCCACCCGGCTCGGCCTGTCCCGCAGTGCCGCGATACTCGCCGAGCTGCCCAGCTGAGACCCGAAGGAGCTACCATGACCACCGTTCGCGCCGCCCTGGTCCAGCACAAGTGGACCGGTGACAAGGAATCGATGATCGAGAACGCCGTCGCGGGCCTGCGCGATGCCGCCAGCCAGGGAGCGCAGGTCGCCTGCCTGCAGGAGCTGTTCTACGGCCCGTACTTTTGCCAGGTCCAGGACCCGGAGTGGTACAGCTGGACCGAGAAGGTCCCGGACGGCCCGACGGTGCGGCTCATGCAGGACGTCGCCCGGGAGCTGGGCATGGTTCTCGTGGTCCCGGTGTACGAGGTTGAGCAGGAGGGCGTCTACTACAACACCGCGGCGGTCATCGACGCCGATGGCAGCTACCTCGGCAAGCACCGCAAGAACCACATTCCCCAGGTCAACGGGTTCTGGGAGAAGTACTACTTCCGTCCCGGGAACCTCGGCTACCCCGTGTTCGACACCGCGGTCGGCCGGATCGGTGTCTACATCTGCTACGAACGGCACTTCCCGGAGGGATGGCGCGCCCTCGGCCTGGCCGGGGCGAAGATCGTCTTCAACCCGTCCGCGACCAGCCGCGGCCTGTCCGAGTACTTGTGGAAGCTGGAGCAAACTTCCGCCGCCGTGGCCAACGAGTATTTCGTCGGCACGATCAACCGGGTCGGGATCGAGCCGCTGGGTGACAACGACTTTTACGGCCAGTCCTACTTCGCCGACCCGCGCGGGCAGATCATCGGCGGCACGGCGTCCGATGATCAGGAGGAGGTCGTGGTCCGCGACCTCGACATGGACCTGCTCGAGGAGGTCCGGCACCAGTGGCAGTTCTACCGGGACCGGCGGCCGGACTCCTACGGCCCGCTCACCCAGCCCTGATGCGTACCCTGATCCGCGGCGGCACGGTGGTCACCGCCACCGGCGCCTTCCCGGCCGACGTGCTCATCGACGGGGAGACGATCGCCGCCCTGCTGGACCCGGCCCACACCGATTCGCTGGCGGGCACAGCCGACCGGGTCCTGGACGCGGCCGGCCGGTACGTCATGCCGGGCGGCATCGACGTGCACACCCATCTGGAGATGCCGTTCGGCGGGACGTTCTCCTCCGACGACTTCGAGACCGGCACCCGGGCCGCCGCCTGGGGCGGCACCACCACCATCGTGGACTTCCCGGTGCAGAAGAAGGGCAGCACGCTCACCGAGACGCTGGACACCTGGCACGGCAAGGCCAGTGGCAAGGCCAGCATCGATTACGGCTTCCACATGATCGTCTCGGACGTCAACGATCAGACCCTCAAGGAAATGGACGCCCTGGTCGGCGAGGGCGTGACCAGCTTCAAGATGTTCATGGCCTACCCGGGCGTGTTCTATGCGACCGACGACGAGATCCTGCGGGCCATGCAGACCGCGGCGACCAACGGCGCCACGATCATGATGCACGCCGAGAACGGCATCGCCATCGACGAACTGGTCCGGCAGGCGCTGGCCGCCGGGCACACCGAGCCGGGCTGGCACGGCCGCACCCGCCCGCCCGATCTTGAGGGCGAGGCCACCGCCCGGGCCATCCGGCTGGCCCACGTCGCGGGGGCGCCCCTGTACATCGTGCACCTGTCGGCGCAGCAGGCCCTGGACGCGGTGACCGAGGCCCGCGACCGCGGCGCCCCGGTGTTCGCCGAGACCTGCCCGCAGTACCTTTACCTGTCCCAGGACGACCTGGACGCCCCCGGCTTCGAGGGCGCCAAGTACGTGGCGTCGCCGCCGGTGCGGCCCAAGGAGCACTGGCCGCACATCTGGCGCGGGCTGCGCAGCAACGACCTGTCCGTGGTCTCCACCGACCACTGCCCGTTCTGCTACCAAGACCAGAAGGAACTGGGCCGGGGCGACTTTTCCAAGATCCCGAACGGCATCCCCGGCATCGAGCACCGGATCGACCTGCTGCACCAGGGCGTGGTGGACGGCGAGCTGTCCCCGGCCCGCTGGGTCGAGGTCAATTCGACCACCCCGGCGCGGATGTTTGGGCTGTACCCGCGCAAGGGCACGATCGCGCCCGGCTCCGACGCCGACATCGTGATCTACGACCCCAGCGCCCGGCACGTACTCTCCGCGTCGACCCACCACATGGCGGTGGACTACTCGGCCTACGAAGGCCGTGAGGTGCAGGGCCAGGTCAAGACCGTGCTGTCCCGGGGCGACATCCTCATCGAGGACGGCCAGTGGCACGGTTCCGCCGGCCGGGGCCGGTACCTGGCCCGGGGCACCTGCCAGTACCTCGGCTAGAGGGGAACCATGGACATCGGACTGGTGCTGCAGAACGATCCGCCGGCCCGGCACATCATCGATGTGGCCCGGCGGGCCGATGCCAGCGGTTACAGCCACGTGTGGACGTTCGACTCGCACGTACTGTGGCAGGAGCCGTTCGTCGTCTACGCGCAGATCCTCGCGCAGACCTCGGACATCAAGGTCGGCCCGTTCGTGACCAACCCCCTGACCCGCGAGCCGTCGGTCACCGCGTCGCTGTTCGCCACCCTGAACGACCAGTTCGGGAACCGCACGGTATGCGGCATCGGCCGCGGCGACTCGGCTCTGCGGGTGCTGGGCCGCAAGCCCGCGTCACTGGCCACGCTGTCGCACGCCATGCGGGTCATCCGGGACCTGGCCGAGGGCCGCGAGGCCGACTACGACGGCACCGCGGTCCGCATCCCGTGGGTCCGGGACGGCAAGCTCGAGATCTGGATGGCCGGCTACGGGCCCAGGGCGCTCAGGCTGTGCGGGGAGGAGGCCGATGGCTTCATCCTGCAGTGCGCCGACCCGGACATCGCCCGCTGGACGGTCGGCACCGTCCGGTCGGCGGCGGCGGCGGCCGGCCGTGACCCGGCCGACGTCACGATCTGCATGGCTGCGCCCGCCTACGTGGGAACCGACCTGGCCCACATGCGCGACCAGACCCGCTGGTTCGGCGGCATGGTCGGCAACCACGTCGCCGACCTGGTGGCCCGGTACGGCGGCTCGGGGGAGATGATCCCGCGGGCCCTGACCGACTACATCAAGACCCGCGAGGGCTACGACTACTCCCACCACGGCAAGGCGGGTAATCCCACCACCGACTTCGTGCCGGACGAGGTGGTGGACCGGTTCTGCCTGCTCGGCCCGGTCGAAGCGCACCTGGACCGGCTGCGGGAACTCCGGGAGATCGG
>DASWVA010000510.1:0-6949 GCA_036401415.1 Streptosporangiaceae bacterium | reverse complement strand
CCGATCCCGGCCACCGCCGTGCCCGCGAAGAACGCGGCCGTCGAGCGGGTGCCCACGGCCAGCAGGGTCAGCCCGACCCCGGCCAGCAGCGCCCCGCCGCCGGTCAGCGTGAGCTGGCGAGCGGTGCGCCGCCGCAGGATCAGCACGGTCGCCGCGCCGCTGGCGGCCAGCACGAACAGGGACAGGCCGCCGAGGACCACCGAGCCGGAGCCGGAGACCAGCTGGACCAGCGCGGGCCCGAGGGCCCCGTACAGGCCGGCCATCGCCCACAGCGCGACCAGGGCCGGCACGGCGAAGATCAGCGGCCGGCGGACCCCGGCGGGCACCGCGAACCTGGGCCGCAGCGAAGCCAGCGCGCCCGGGGCCGGGCTGGACGTCTCCGGCATCAGCATCACCCCGATGGCCTGCAGCACGAACACCCCCAGCAGCACCAGGTACACCAGGTGGGTGGGCTGAGGCAGGTACCGCACCAGCAGCCCGGAGCCGAGCGCGCCCGAAGCGGTGCCGGTGATCGGGGCCGCCGCGTTGGCGATCGTGCCCCGGGTCTTGTCCAGGTCGATCATGCCCGCCCCGATGGCGCCCGCCGCCGCGCCGGTGGACAGGCCCTGGACGATGCGGGCGATGAGCAGCTGCGGAACGCCGTCGGCGGTAACGAACACCAGCATGGCTGCGGCCTGCACGGCCAGCGCGGCCAGCAGGACCGGGCGCCGCCCGATGTGGTCCGACAGTGAGCCCACGGTGAGCAGCGCGGTCAGCACGGCCAGCGCGTACACCCCGAACACGATCGTGGTCGTGATGGGGGAGAAGCCCCAGTGGCTGGCGTACCAGGCGTACAGCGGGGTCGGGGCGCTGGACCCGGCCAGGAAGGCCACGATGATCGAGGCCAGCAGGTAGAACGCGACCGTTCCGGGCAGCCGCCGGCCCGCCGGGGCCGCGTGGGCGCCACCGGGCCGGGCCGGGCCGGGTCCCGGTGGCACGCGCAGAGATGGAGCGGTCACAAAAAGCCTCCCAAATAAACAGACTGGTCTGTCTGCTTTCTCCAATTTAGACAGAACGGTCTGGTACTGTCAAATCATGAGTGTGAGCACCACTACCGCCCGGCGGGTCCCGGCCCGGGACCGGTTGCTGGACGCGGCGGATGAGCTCTTCTACGAAGAGGGCATCCACATCGTTGGCATCGACCGCGTGATCGAGAAGGCCGGCGTGGCCAAGGCCTCGCTGTACAGCACGTTCGGCAGCAAGGACGAGCTGGTCCGGGCCTACCTGAACCGGCGTCACGAACGCCGGCGCGCCCGCCTCACCGAGTGGCTGACCCGCTACGACGACCCGCGGGAGCGGCTGCTGGGCGTCTTCGATGCCCTCGGTGAGTCGATCGCCCAGCCCGGCTACCACGGTTGCGCGTTCGCGAACGCCACAGCCGAGTCCAGCCCGGGCAGCGTCGCCGAGCAGGTCACCCAGGAGTACCGGGCCTGGGTCCGGTCCCTGCTGACCGACCTGGCCCGGGAGGCCGGCGCGGCCGACCCCGCCCGGCTGGGCGCCCAGCTGCACTTGCTCTACGACGGGGTCAACTGGGCCGCGCGGATCGACCGGGACCTGGACGCGGCCAGCCGGGCCCGGGCCGCGGCCGCGACCCTGCTGAGCGCGCAGCGGGACGGGCTCACCGCCTGATCCCGCGGCTGATCACCGCGGGGCAGCCGCCCGTGTAGGCTGCCTGCGATGCCGGAGAACGGGCGCGAGAGCGGCGGCGGCGATGCGCGCGGCGCGACGCAAGCCGGCCCGGCGGGCTGGCCCTCCGGGCCCCTGCGCGTCCCCGCCCGCCACCGCGGGTTCCGCCCGGCCTGGTGGGCGCCCTGGCTGATCGCCGGCCTGGTCTTCGCGGTTTACTTCGCGCTGTCGCTGTTCCGCTACCTCCAGCTCAACCCGTCCTCCTGGGATCTGGGCATCTTCACCGAGCAGGTCCGGCAGTACGCCCACCTGCACGCCCCGGTCGCCGACATCCGCGGCCCCGGGCTCAACCTCCTGGGCGACCATTTCTCGCCGATCGTGGCCCTGATCGCGCCGTTCTTCGCCATCGCGCCGTCGCCGGTCGTCCTGCTGGCGGCCCAGGCCGCGCTGACCGCGGTGTCCGTGGTCCCGGTGACCTGGGTCGCGGCCGAAAAGCTGGGGCGCCGGCCGGGCCTGGCCATCGGCCTCGCCTACGGGCTGTCCTGGGGCTTGCAGCAGATGATCGACTTCGACTTCCACGAGATCGCCTTCGCCGTGCCGCTGCTGGCCTTCTCGCTGGCCGCGCTGATCCGCGGGCGTTACCGGCCCGCGGTGGCCTGGGCCCTGCCGCTGGTCTTCGTCAAGGAGGACCAGGGGTTCACGGTCGCCGCGATCGGCGTGCTGATGATCGTCACGGCGTTGTGGCAGGCGGACCAGCCCGGCCGGCCGCGGTCCACCCGGGCCGCGGTCATCGGGGGCCAGTTCCTGATGGTGTGGGGCATCGCCTGGTCCCTGCTGGCCATCATGGTGATCATTCCGCACTTCAACCCGGCCCACCACTACCAGTACTGGGACGACGGCGGCACGCTCAGCCCCGGCCATCACTTCTCCGCCGCCGGGAGCGTGGCCCAGTTCTTCACCGCATGGCCGACCAAGCTGCAGACCACGCTGCTGCTGCTGCTGCCGACCGCGTTCATCGCGCTGTGGTCGCCGCTGTCGCTGATCGCGCTGCCGTCGGTCGTGCTGCGTTTCCTGGCCACGACGACGAACTTCTGGGGCACCCAGTACCACTACAACGCCACCGCGATGACGATCTTGTTTCTCGCGGCCGTCGACGCCATCGCACGACTGCGGACGGCGCAGCCGGGAAGTTCGGCCGCACCGGCCAGCGGCGGGGCGGCGGCCGGCCGTGCGACGGCGGCCGGCCCGGCCGGGGCCTGGCGCGCGGCGGTGACCTCGACGATCGAGCAGCACGGCGCGGCCGCCATGCTGGCCATAGCGGTCGCGCTGATCTTCCAGTTTCCGCTCAGCGGCCTGTGGCAGCCGTCCACCTACCGGATCGGCACCCGGGTGGCCGACGCGCGGGCGGCCATGGCCCGGGTGCCGGACGGTGCCACCGTCACCACCACCCTGGGCCTGCTGGCCCCGCTGGGCGCGCGCACGGACACGTTCTGGATCGGCAACGCGGGCAATCCCGATACCAGTTACATCGTGTTCGACGGCACCAACAGCGGCTACGTGCCCGAGCCCGCCGACATCCCGGCCTTCGTCGCCAGCCAGCATCCGCGGGTCAGGTACCAGGTGATCTACGACGCCGGCGGCATCTACGTCTTCCGCCGGGCCGGGACCCCGTAGCCGAATCCGGTTCGGCCGTTGGATACTGACCAGTAGATAACCGGGACTCATCCGGCGGCACAGGCCCGGCACCCGGACCAGAGAGGTGAACGAATGTCACAGGAGACACAGGGGATTGCCATCGTGACCGGAGCCGGGCGCGGCATCGGGGCGGGAGTCGCCCGCCGCCTGGCCGCCGATGGCATGGCCGTCGCCGTCCTGGACCTGGACGAGCAGAGCTGCCTGGGCACGGTCAAGGAGATCGCCGGCGCGGGCGGCCGCGCGATCGCGATCGGGGCCGACGTCAGCCAGACCGACCAGGTCGAGGCGGCCGTCAGCCGGGTGGCCAGCGAGCTAGGCGCGCCCACCGTGCTGGTCAACAACGCCGGCGTGCTCCGCGACAACCTGCTGTTCAAGATGTCCGACGACGACTGGGACACCGTGCTCAACGTCCACCTGCGCGGCAGCTTCGTGGTCACCCGGGCCGTCCAGAAGCACATGGTGGCGCAGAAGTACGGCCGCATCGTCAACACCTCGTCCAGCTCCGCGCTGGGCAACCGCGGCCAGGCCAACTACGCCGCGGCCAAGGCGGGCCTGCAGGGCTTCACCAAGACGCTGGCCAAGGAGCTGGGCCAGTTCAACATCACCGCCAACGCGGTCGCCCCCGGCTTCATCGCCACCGACATGACCGCGGCCACCGCGGCCCGGGTCGGCATGGACTTCGAAGACTTCAAGAACGCGGCCGCGGCCGGCATCCCGGTCCGCCGGGTGGGCGTGCCCGAGGACGTCGCCCACACGGTGTCGTTCCTGGTCAGCGAGGGCGCCGGGTTCGTCTCCGGCCAGGTCATCTACGTTGCGGGCGGCCCGCTGTGCTGAATAACCCCGAGCTGACCGTGGCCGGCCTCCGGGGCCGGGTCAAGGAGTTCCTGGCCGCCCACGACCCGAAGGAAACGCCCCGGCTGGACTTCCTGCGGGCCCGCTTCGACGCCGGCCTGGCCTGGGTGCACTACCCGGAGGGGCGGGGGGGTCTCGGCGCGCCGCGCGCCCTGCAGACCGTGACCGATCAGGCGTTCGCCGCGGCCGGCGCCCCGGACAACGCCCCAGCCGACAACATTATCGGGCTGGGCATGGCCGCCCCGACCATCCTCGCGTTCGGCTCCGCCGAGCAGCAGGACCGCTGGCTGCGGCCGCTGTGGACCGGCGAGGAGATCTGGTGCCAGCTGTTCAGCGAGCCCGGCGCCGGGAGCGACCTGGCCTCGCTGGCCACCCGGGCGGTGCAGTCCGCCGACGGTGACTGGATCGTCAACGGCCAGAAGGTCTGGACTTCGCTGGCCCACCAGGCCCGCTGGGCGATCCTGGTCGCCCGCACCGACCCGGACGTGCCCAAGCACCGGGGGCTGTCCTACTTCGTGTGCGACATGACCGGCCCCGGCGTCGATGTCCGGCCGCTGCGCCAGCTCACCGGCGAAGCCGAGTTCAACGAAGTGTTCCTCACCGACGTGCGCATCCCCGACGCGGACCGGATCGGCCAGGTGGGGGACGGCTGGAAGGTCGCCCAGGGCACGCTGATGAACGAGCGGGTGGCCATCGGCGGGGCTGGGATGCCCCGCGAGGGCGGCATGATCGGCCTGGTCGCCCGGAGCTGGCGGGACCACCCGGAGCGGCGCACTCCCGGGCTCCACGACCGGCTGCTGCGGCTGTGGGCCGACGCCGAGGTGGCCCGGCTGGCCAGCCTGCGGCTGCGCCAGCAGCTGGCCGCCGGTCAGCCCGGGCCGGAAGGGTCGGCGGCCAAGGTCACGTTCGCCCGGCTCAACCAGGAGATCTCCGGACTGGACGTGGAACTGGCCGGCCCGGACGGGCTGCGCTATGACGACTGGTCCATGCGGCGGCCCGCGCACGCGGAGTTTCTCGGCCGCCAGCCCGGCTTCCGCTACCTGCGGTCCAAGGGCAATTCGATCGAAGGCGGCACCTCGGAGGTGCTGCGCAACATCATCGCCGAACGCATCCTCGGCCTGCCCGCCGAGCCGCGGGTGGACAAGGACGTTCCCTGGAAGGATCTGCCCCGATGACCGCGCCCACCGAGTCCCCCACCGGGCCCCCCGCTGACCCGGCCCTCGAAGCCGAGATCCAGGCGGCCGCCGACCGTACCCCTGACCTGCTCTACAGCGACACCGAGACCGAACTGCGGGACAGTGTCCGCTCGCTGCTGGCGGCCCGCGCCCGCCCCGAGGACGTGCTCCCGCGCGCGGACGGCACGGCCGGCCCGGGCGGGGACACCGGGCTGTGGCACGCGCTCGCCGCCGACCTGGGCTGCGCCAGCCTGCTGGTGCCGGAGGACGACGACGGAGCCGGGGCCTCGTTCCGCGAAGCCGCCACCGTGGCCGAGGAGCTGGGCCGGTCGGTGGCGCCGGTGCCCTACCTCGGCAGCGCGATCGTCGCCACCCTGGTCATGCTGTCCGCCGGTGACCACGCGACGCTGCCCGAGCTGGCCCGCGGCGACGTGACCGCCGCCCTGGCCGTCGGGTTCGAGACCGCGCCCGGGGCCAGGTTCCCGCTCACCGCGGCCGTCTCCGGCCCCCGGTCCGGCGACGGCCGCAGCGGCACCGCCCGGCTGCGCGGCACGATCCGCGGGGTGGCCGACGCACTCGATGCCGACCTGCTGATCGTGCCCGCGGATGGCGTGCCCAACGGCCTGTACGTGGTGGGCGCCCGGACCGAGGGCGTGCGCCGTACCCCGGTGGTATCGCTGGACATGACCCGGCCGCTGTGTGACCTGGAGTTCACCGACGCCGAGGGCCGGCCCCTCGCATCCGGCCAGGCCGCGGTGGACGCATTCGGCCTGGGCCTGATCGGGGGCGCGGCCGGCCTGGCCGCCGAGCAGCTCGGGGTGGCTGAGAAATGCCTGGAGATGACCGTGGCCTACGTGAAGGAGCGGCGGCAGTTCGCCCGGCCGGTCGGCTCGTTCCAGGCGCTCAAGCACCGGCTGGCCGATCTGTGGGTCGCGATCACCCAGGCCCGGGCGGCCGCCCGGTACGCCGCCGCCTGCCTGGCCGCGGGCCACGACGACACCCCGGTCGCGGTGGCCCTGGCCAAAGCCCAGTGCGGCGACGTCGCGGTCCGGGCCGCCGAGGAGTGCGTGCAGATGCACGGCGGTATCGGCTTCACCTGGGAGCATCCGGCCCACCTGTACCTCAAGCGGGCCAAGGCCGACTCGATCGGGTTCGGCACCTCAGACCAGCACCGGGCCGCCCTGGCCGGCTTGGTCAACCTGCCCCGGGACTGACGCGGCGGCGGCGATCAGCGGCCCCTCAGACCGGGTCAAACCGGGGACCGAAATCTGGACGGTGCCGTTCAGCAAGCCCTAGCATGACGTGACGCTCAGCTGGCCGGCCACCTGCCCGCCTGTCGAGACCGAGGGGGTGTGGGTGGACGAGCTCCGGATTTCGGTGACGGCTGGGCCGGTGCACACCCTGGTGACGCTGGCCGGGGAGTGCGACCTGCACACCGGCCGGCAGCTCCGCGACGTGCTCACCTCCGAGGTGTCCCGCGGCGCGCGGCGGATGATACTGGACCTGTCCCGGCTGAGCTTCATGGATTCCACCGGCCTGCAGGTCCTGCTCAGCGTGCGTAC
>DASWVA010000509.1:0-1850 GCA_036401415.1 Streptosporangiaceae bacterium | reverse complement strand
CTCTCCGGCCACGCGGGTGCTCTGCGCCGCGGCCGTCACCGTGTCGTCCACATGGTCCGGGACGCGTGCCCCCAGCGCGGTGGCGCCCAGGTAGACCAGGGTGCCGATGCGCAGGACCCAGGCCGCCCCGATGTAGTGCTGGATGCCGAAGGCGGCCGGCGCGGCGATGGTGGAGGCCAGCACGGCCCCGAGCCCGTTCCGGGCGTTGGCCGTGACCAGGGTGATCTCGGCGGGCAGCAGACGCGGGGTCACCGAACTGCGGGTGATCGCGTACGCCTTCTGCAGCACCAGCACGCCGAACGCGGCCGGGAACAAGGTGACCGGGTCACCCTGGACCGCGCCCGACATGGCCCAGCACAGCAGCCCGCGGGCCAGCAGCGTGCCCATCAGGATGTAGCGGCGCCCCTGCCGGACGCGGTCGAGCATGGGCCCGATGAACGGGGCCAGCAGCGCGAACGGCGCCATGGTCAGCACCAGGTAGAGCACCACCTGGCTGCGGGCCTGGTGCAAGGAGGTGTTGAAGAACACCGTGCCGGCCAGCGCCACCGCGACGAACGCGTCTCCCGCGCTGCCCGCCGCGGTCAGTTCGATCAGGGCCGACAGCCCCGTCCGGCCGGCTCCGGAGGCACCGCTGAGCCGGTGCACGAAGCGCCCGGCCCGCCCGGCGGCGGACCGGGCCGCCCGGCCGGTCACGCGTCCGGCCTCCGACAGTCCCATACCTTGAATTATTGGCCCTCCGAGCGCGGGCCCGGCCATCCGGTGGCCGGAATTTCGCTGATAGCTGGCCCAGGCACCCCGGGTGATGGGCGAGAATAGCTCTTTGTGAGCCCAGTGCGAGTCCGCAGCAAAGAGCCCGATCAGGCCTGCGCGGAAGCCGTCGACCAGGCGCGCGCCGCACTGGCGGACGTCGTCGGCGCCAGCCAGGTCGGCCCCCATCTCGGCCTTGAGGCCGGTGGCGACCGCGTCGTCACCCACCTGTTCGAGTGCCTCGACCCCGCCTACCCCGGCTGGCGGTGGGCGGTGACCGTGGCCCGGGCGTCCCGGGCCAAGATCGTGACGGTGGATGACAGTGCCCTGCTGCCTGGCCCGGATGCGCTGCTGGCGCCGGCCTGGGTGCCGTGGCGCGACCGGCTGCAGCCGGGCGACCTGGGCGTGGGTGACCTGCTCCCGTCCGGTGAGGATGACGAGCGGCTGGTGCCGATGGTCATGCTGGCCGGGGACAACGCCGTGGTCGACTGGTACGCGGACGGGCCAGCGGAGGTCGCCGACCCGCCGGGGGCCCGGCAGGCGCCGGATCCGGTCTTCCCCGGCCGGGTGCGGGTGCTGTCTCCCGGCGGCCGGGACGAGACCGCCGAGCGCTGGTACGACGGCGAGCACGGCCCGCGGGCGCCGGTGGCCCGGGCCGCCCCCGCCACCTGTGCCAGCTGCGGCTTCTTCGTCCCGCTGAGCGGTGTGCTCGGGCAGGTGTTCGGCGGCTGCGCCAACGAGTACGCGCCCGACGACGGCCGGATCGTGTCCGGGGACCACGGCTGCGGCGCGCACTCGGAATCGACCCTGGCTGAGAGCCAGGACCCGGCCACCCCGATGGTGATCGACGAGCTCGGCTACGACCTGGTGGAGTTGCCGGGCGTGTCGCTGGACGAGACCGTGTTCGAATCTTTCGGTGGTGAGTCCTGAGTCCCGGCGGCGCGTCCCGCGGGGCCGGGCGGCGCGGCGGCCGGTAGCCCGGCCTCCCGTCCCCGCACGGCGCGGCGCTCGGCCGCCTCGGCGCGGCGGCGCTGCAGGTGCGGCCCGTACCACAGCCCGAACAGGCCCAGCAGCACGCCCGTCACGCACGTCCAGACCCACCA
>DASWVA010000508.1:0-12476 GCA_036401415.1 Streptosporangiaceae bacterium | reverse complement strand
CCCGGACCGGGGCGCGAGCCCCTGGGGGCGGGGACTGCTGCACGATCATCAGATCCTGGTCTGTCCTGCCTGCCAGGAGCAGCGCGACTGGACGGCCCAGCTGGACCGCTGCGGCCGCTGCGGCAGCGCCCACCTGGTCCGCCGCCTGGATGAGGTGGAGTGCCGGGACTGCGGGCTCATCCGCCTGACCGGCGCCGCTCCGGCCGTCTGTCCCGCTCACGGGCCGGGTGGGCCGCCCACCGGGCCAAGCGGACGGTCGGCCCCGGCCTCGCCGGATCCCGAACTGGCCGCCGAGGTCGAGCGAGCGCTGGCCAAGGTCCTGGGCAAGGTCGCCAAGATCATCGCCGCGCCCTGAGACGGCCCGGGCCCGCGTACCGGGCCCGCGTACCCGTAGGGTGGAGTGGTGGAAGTCGACATCATCGTCGAGGTGCCGCAGGGATCTCGCAACAAGTACGAGTGGGACCCGGCCATCGACGCGATCCGGCTGGACCGGATGCTGTTCACCTCGACCCGTTATCCGCACGACTATGGCTTCATCCCGGACACGCTGGCCGAGGACGGGGACCCGCTGGACGCCATGGTCATCCTGGACGAGCCGACGTTTCCGGGGTGCCTGGTCGCGGTCCGGCCGATCGCGGTGTTCTGGATGACCGACGAGAAGGGACCGGACGCCAAGATCCTCACCGTCCCGGCCCGCGACCCGCGGTACGCCAGCCTGCAGGACCTGGACGACGTACCGGGGCACGTGACCGCGGAAATCGGCCACTTCTTCGACATCTACAAGGAACTCGAGCGGGACAAGGGCACGGACGTGCGCGGCTGGCAAAACCGCGTGGCGGCCGAGAAGGTCATCGAGGAGTCGGTCGCCCGTTTCGCCGCGGACGCCGCCGGTGACGCGGCGGCCGTGGCGGACACCCCGGGCGTCTGACGGGACCTCAGCTCCCGGCCTGCTCGCGGGCGCGGCGGAAGTTTTCGACCAGGCCGGTAGCCAGCCCGATCAGGTGAGACGGTGTGATCGGCTTGGTCACGTACCCGTCGGCCGCGCTGAGCTGCCCGGCGGTCGGGCCGGTGACCGGGAACGCGGTCATCATCGCAACCGGCAGTCCGGGCTCGACCTCGCGGATCGCGGCCAGCAGGCCCAGGGCGTCCAGGGTTTCCGTGGCGTGCCGTCCGCCCCAGCTGGCCAGTTCGAAATCGGCCAGCACGAGGTCCCACGCCTCGTCCTCGATCATCCGCAGGGCCACGCCCGGCTCGCTGACCGAGGTGACTTCGAATGCTTCCCAGTTGCCCAGCACGAACTCGACGAAGCGTGAGACCGCGAGGTCGCGCTCGACGACGAGGATCCGGCCGGGACCGATGCTCCGAATGTGTTCCATGAGATGAGCATCGAATCCGCCCGTAGCAGCCCGGGGTGTAAGCCGGTTGCGGCCAGGTAGCAGCACGCGGCCCGCGTATCAGGACCGGGGCGCGGGGGAGTGGCCGGGCTCATGATGGGCGTGACCCTCGTGACCCTCGTGACTCTCGTGACCCTCGTCCATGCCGTCGGGGGCGCCGTTCATCATCCGCAGCATGGGCAGGCCGCCGGAGCGCACGAACCGGACCACCAAGGCCACCGCGACCAGGCCGAACACGATGTTCAGCCAGGTGGTGTAGTCCCAGCGGACGCCCTGGTCCGGAATGGCGGCCCGGGCCCGGTCCGGGATCAGGCCGAGGCCGCCGAACAGCAGCTCGGTCACGTAACCGGCGATGACCATGGTGGCGTAGAAGCAGGCCACCAGGAACGCGGCCATCCTGGCCCCGTAGTACTTGCGGTAGATGTTCAGGATGGGCGCGATGATCAGGTCGGCGAAGATGAACGCGACCACGCCGCCGAAGCTGATCCCGCCCTTCCACAGCACCACGGCCAGCGGCACGTTACCGACCGAGCACACGAACGACACCACCGCCACCACCGGGCCGATCAGCGGTCCCCAGATCTTGGCCGCGACCGGGTCGCTGACGATGAAGAACGCCCGCCAGAACCTGTCCGGCACCCAGGCCGCGATCGCGCCCGCGGCCAGCAGGCCGATGATCAGGTCCCGCAGGATCGCGGCCCACTCCATCACGAACACGTGCGCCACCGCGGTGTACCCGTCCCGGGACAGCAGCCGCCGCCAGAACGAGCCGGGGCCCTGGATCGACATGTCCATGGCCGCATGGCCCTCCATCGAGCCGGCCAGGCCGCGGTCGGCCCGGTCCCGGGCTTCGCGTAGCAGGTTCTCCCGCAGGAACAGCCGGAACGCGGTGGCCAGCAGCACGATCATGATCGGGCCGCCGATGAACTCGGCCAGCGTGAACTGCCAGCCCATGAGCAGCGCGAGGATCACGCCCAGCTCGATGACCAGGTTGGTCGAAGCGATCTCGAACGCCATGGCGGCGGTGAAGCTGGCACCCTTGCGGAACAGCGACCGGGCCAGCGCCACCGCCGCGTACGAGCACGAGGACGAGGCCGCGCCGAGCCCGGCCGCCACCGCCAGCGTTCGGGGCCGGTCGTCGCCCAGCAGCCGGACGATCGTCGACCGCCGGACCACGGCCTGCACGACCGCGGACAGCCCGAAACCGAGGATCAGGGCCCAGGCGATCTCCCACGTCATCGACCCCGCGATCGACAACGCCGACAATGGGGCATGGATGATCGCGTGCATCCCGTCCACCTTCCGTCGCGCTCGTCGCGCTCGTCCCGGCCACCTGGGCTGGATACCCCTTAGGGGTATCGATCCCCTATTTAACACCGGGCGCTCAAGTCACGGCCAGCCCGGGTCGGGACACCGGCCAGACGGCCGTCTGGCCGAGGCCATCTTGCTTCGGCACCCTTCCCTGAATGGCTTTACCTTGATCATGGTCCACTCGGCCCTCTACCGTGTGTGACAGGAATCCTCCCCTCCAGCACTGGAGCGTGCGCATGTCCGGAATCGTTGTCGGCATCGACTCATCGACCCATTCCATGACGGCCCTGGAGTGGGCCATGCGAGAAGCGGCCGTCCACCGTGAGGCGCTCACCGTGGTCACGGTCGAGACCGTGGCGGCCAGTGGATGGGGCGGCAGCCAGGTGTACGGGGAGGACTACCAGCTGCGCGAGAAGGCGCAGCGGGCCGCCGAGGAAGCCGTCGCCTCCATCGCGCAGAAACTCGGCGACGCGGCGCCCGAGTCGGTCACCGTTCAGGCGCTCATCGGTCAGCCCGCGGAGCAGATGATAGAGGCGGCCAAGGACGCCGACCACCTGATTCTCGGACGCCGCGGCAACGGCGGCTTCAACCGGCTGACGCTGGGCTCGGTCAGCAGCCAAGTCGCCCACCACGCCGCCTGCCCGGTGACGATCGTCCCTGACTGACCCGAGGCCCCGGGCCGCCGGGCCGGCCAACTCCGGGACCGGAGCCCGCGTCCCATTGACTCCGGGGACGGCCCCATGCAGACTCGTCCGGGAAGCAGCGCCTCCGGCGTCAACGGCGCCGCCGGAGGCGCGGGCCCCCCTCTATGACTGCGCATCATGCGTGAGCGGGATGCGGAACCGGGCCGGAACGTGCTCGCAGGTGACCAGGCCTGCCTCGGCGCTGAGCTCGTCGATGACGGCGAACGCGGCCGTGATCCGCGCCGGGGTGTCGATCACGCTGGTCACCGCGGGCACGTGCCGGCTGAGCTGGAGCAACCGGTCGCCGTGCGGGGCATGATCGCCGTGAAAGCCCCAGATACCGAGCTGGGTGGTGGCACCGGACAGCCCGGCCGACCTCAGCCGCCGGACGATGGCCCGGTGGATGGGCTGGCCTTCGTGGCGGGCCGCCTCCGAGGTGTACACCATCAGCTTCTGCCACGCCGTGGCGGCGGTCCCGGCCGTCGGCGGCCTGGCCAGCAACTGGCCGTCACGTTTGCAGACCACGACCCGCTCCACCGTGGCCAGGGGACGGGCCAGCAAAGCCCCCAGCTCGGGCAGCACCCGGCTGATCCGTTCTTCCGCGCCGACCGCGATTACCATCATCGGCACGTCCGCGTTCCGGCTGAAGAACGCGGCCCGCGCCCGGCGGCCGTGCGCCGTTCCGTCCACCCCGAGCAGCGCGGTGGCCCCGTCTATCCCGCGCCGGTGCAGCAGGTCGCACACGGCCACGAAGGCCGGCGTCCGGTCCACCCGGTCCTGCCGCCCCAGGTAGATGGTGAGCTTGGCGGCCCCGCCGCTGCCCACGGCCTCCTGGCCGTTGAAGTCGCCGGTCAGCAGCCGGGCCCGCTCCAGCGTGACCAGCCCGGATGCGGTCAGCCGGATCGCCTCCGTGGTCAGGGCCTCGATCCGGTCGCGCCGGTCGACCGCGATCGCGGTCAGCGGCAGGTCTTCGGACAGGGTCAGGGACCGGTCGGTACGCAGCCGGTGCTTGAGCCCAAACCCCTCGGCCCCGCGCAGGAGGATGCTCGCGGCCACCTCCCGCTGCCCGTACAGGCTCAGCAGCGCGTCCGCCACCAACTGGCCGCCGGAGCGCTGCCGCTCCCCGAAGTAGCTGGTCAGCTTCAGGCCGTCCGTGGTCACAGCCGGCCCCCGGCCCAGCTGCCGAGCGCGGCCGCTGCCACCCCGAGCACCAGGCTGATGGCGACGTTGGCCGCGGCCCGGCCGACCTCACGGTCCTCAGCCAGCCGCTCGGTTTCGAACATCCAGGTCGAGAACGTGGTGTAGGAGCCGACCGCGGCCGTGCCGGCCAGCAGCGCCTCATCCCGGCCGAGGGCCAGCCCGGTCAGGAAGCCCAGCACGAGCGCGCCGGACAGGTTGATGACCAGCGTCCCCAACGGGAAGTTCCGCCCGGTCCGGGTGGCCACCGCCCGGTCAACGGCAAATCGCAGCACCGACCCGGCGCCGCCGATAATGACCACCGCGGCCCACACCAGCACGCTCACGCCCGCACCCTGACCCGGCGGACGACGGCAGTGGCCAGGTGAATGGCGGCGTAGCCGGCCGCGATGCTGGCCGTGGCGTAGGCCACGGCCAGCCCCCACGCGTGCGCGTCGATCATCTTCAGGATTTCCACCTGCATGGTGGAAAATGTGGACAACCCGCCGCACAGCCCGGTGCCGAGCAGCGGGCGCCGGTAGCTGGATAGTGGCAGCCGTTCCTGCAGCCGGGTCACGAAGTACCCGAGCAGGAACGCGGCCACCACGTTGACGGTGAAGGTGGGCCAGGGCCAGGCCGTGGCCGGATGCGGGAAGGCTTCGGCCAGCCCGGCCCGCGCCAGCGTGCCCAGCGCCCCGCCCGCGAAGATCGCGCCGATCTCGCGCGCGTCAGGCAATGCTCACGCTCCCTCCACTTCCAAGCGGCGGAAGAAGCCATCAGCCACGTGGCGCGGCGGTTCGGGAGCCAGTTCAGCGAGCACGGGCTCCACGTCAGGGCATCATCTGACCCGTCCAGCTTAGTGGATCATTGCGCTGGCCTGCGCACCCGTCACAGGATCGACTTACCTCCGGTCACCGCGATCCGGGCCCCGGAGATGTAGCTACCCTCGTCGGATGCGAGCAGCACGTAGACGGGCGCGACTTCTACGGGCTGACCGGGCCGCCCCATGGGGACCTGCTGCCCGAAGCTCTTCACCTGCTCCGGCGGCATGGTGGCCGGGATGAGCGGCGTCCAGATCGGCCCGGGGGCGACGCTGTTGGCCCGGATACCCTTTTCCGCCAGCATCCCGGCCAGCGCGCCGGTCATGTTCGCGATGCCGGCCTTGGTGGTGTCGTACGCCAGCAGCGTGGGCAGCGGGTCGTCCGAATTGACCGACGTCGTCCCGATGATCGCCGAGCCGGGCTGCATGTGCGGCACGGCCGCTTTGACCAGGAAGAAGTAGGCGCTCAGGTTGGTGGCCAGGGTGTGATTCCACTCCTCGTCGGAGATGTCCTCGATCGAGGAGTGGGTGGCCTGGAACGCCGCGTTGCTGACCAGCACGTCGATCCGGCCGAATTCCTGCACCGCCCGGTCCACGACCTCACGGCAGTGGGCCGCGTCCGACAGGTCGCCGGAAATCAGCACTGCCTGGCGGCCCGCCTGCTCGACCCACTTGGCCGTCTCGCGGGCGTCGTCGTGCTCGTTCAGGTAGCTGATCAGCACGTCCGCGCCCTCGCGGGCGAAGGCGATGGCCACGGCGCGGCCGATACCGCTGTCGGCCCCGGTGATGATCGCCTTCTTGCCCTCGAGCTTGCCGCAGCCGCGGTAGCTCTCCTCCCCATGGTCGGGCTTCGGGTCCATCTCGCCGGTGGAGCCGGGGACGTCCTGCTGCTGTGGTGGCTGGTTCATGATTCTCCTTTGTCCGGTTCGCGGAGAGCGGCCGCTACCCAGCGCCCGGCCCTCCATGCCCCGCAGGCGCGAAGTCTGGCCATGCGCCTCGCCGGGGGCGAGAATTCGAAGGTGACGAGCGAGCAGCGGGACGCGATCTGGCGGACGGCCCGGGGGCAGACGGTCTGCGGGACACTGGCGGCCGCCGCCCGGGACTGGCCGGATGAGCCCGCTTACTCCAGCCGCACCACCGGGGCGGCCGGCGCCGGCGCCACTGCCGGTGAGTGGTTGACGGTCACCTGGCGGCAGACCCGCGACCAGGCGCTGAGACTGGCGGCCGGGTTCGCGGCCCTGGGCCTGGCGCCGGGTGAGCGGGTGGCGCTGATGCTGCCCAACCGGCTGGAGCACGTGCTGGCCGACCTGGCCGCGGTGCACGCCGGGGGAGTGCCGGTCACGTTCTACCCCACGCTCACCGCCGGGCAGGTCGCCTACCAGGCCGCGGACTGTGACGCGCGGATCGCGGTGCTGGACGGCGCGGACCAGCTGGACCGCTGGGAGCCGGTGCTGGCCCGGCTGCCCGCCCTGGAGCACGTGATCGTCCGTGACGCCGGAGTGTGCCCGGTGGCCGGGCCGTTCCGCAGCTGGGCCGACTTCGCCGCCCTGAGCGCGAACGAATGGCCGGACCGCGCCACCGAGATCGAAACCCGCGTCGCCGCCATCCGGCCCCAGGACCCGGTCACGCTGCTGTACACCTCGGGGACGACCGGCACCCCCAAGGGCGTGGTCATCAGTCATGCCAACGTGGTCTACGGGCTGGCCGCGATCCGGGCCGTGGGTAACGCGCGCCCGCGCACCCGGTGGGTGTCCTATCTGCCGCTGGCTCACATCGCCGAGCGGATGTTCACCCTCTACCTCGCGGCCGACGGCGGCTGGCACGTGCACTTCTGCCCCGACGCCAGCACGGGCCTGGTGCCGGCCCTGGCGGCCGTACAGCCGACCGCGTTCTTCGGCGTGCCCCGCGTGTGGGAGAAGATCCAGGCCGGGATCCGGGCCCGGCTGGCCGCCGAAACTGACCAGGACCGCCGTGCGGCGGTGAACGCGGCCATGGACACCGGCCGGCGCTACGTGCGCAGCCGGCAGTACGGCCAGCAGACCACCCAGGAGCTGGCCGCGGCGTTCGCCCAGGCCGAGGAGACGGTGCTGCGTCCGGTCCGCTCGCTGGTCGGCCTGGGCCAGGCCGAGCTGGTGATGAGTGCCGCGGCGCCCCTGCCGCCCGAGGTGGGCACGTTCCTGGCCGGGCTCGGCCTGCGGATCATGGACGTCTACGGGATGACCGAGACCACCGGCGCGTTCACCACCAACAATGACGCCGACTTCCGGCTGGGTACGGTCGGCCGCCCGCTGCCCGGCACCGAGATGCGGATCGCCGCCGACGGGGAGATCCTCACCCGCGGGCCGCTGAACACCTCCGGTTACCTGAACCTGCCGGATCGCACCGCCGAGCTGCTTGACGCCGGCGGCTGGCTGCACACCGGCGACATCGGTGCCGTCGACCGGGACGGCTTCCTGTCCGTGGTCGACCGGAAGAAGGAGCTGATCATCACCGCGGGCGGTGAGAACGTCTCACCCGCCATGGTGGAGAACCTGCTGGTCGCGCACGCCCTGGTCGGGCAGGCCCTGGCCTACGGTGACCGGCGCCCGTACCTGGTCGCGCTGCTCACCCTGGACCCCGAGATGGCCGCGGTCTGGGCCCGGGGCCAGGGGCTGCCGGGCTGCTCGCTCACCGAGCTGACCGGGCACCCGGCCGTGCTGGCCGAGGTCGCCGGGGCCGTGTCCACCGCCAACGACCAGCTGGCCCGGGTTCAGCAGGTCAAGGCGTGGCGGCTGCTGCCCACCGAGTGGAGCGCCGACAGCGAGGAACTCACCCCCACCCTCAAACTCAGGCGCCGGGTGATCCACGCCAAGTACGCCGACACCATCGACCGCCTCTACGCAGCCCGGTAGGCCTGCGGCGCGTCAGGTTGCCGCGGCGAAGTGACTGGTCAGGAGGGCTGCCACCTCGTCCGGAGCCCGCTCGGGCAGCCAGTGGGAGGCGCCGTCCAGCTCGGCGAACCGGTACGGCCCGGTGACGTAGCGCCCGCACCGCTCCGCACCGGCCCGGGCGACGAACTGGTCGCGGTTGCCCCAGATGAACATGGTCGGTACCCGGACCGGGCCGGCCGCCTCGCCCAGGCTGTACGGTATGGCCCGGTACCAGTTGAGCGGACCGCGCAGCGCGGCCGGGTCCCGGGCCCGTACGGCGTAACGGTCCGCGCTGGCCGGATCGAGCCCTGTGCGTACCAGGGTGTCGCGGAGCGCCAGCCCGCCGCGCCGGCCGAGCGCCCGCTCGGGCAGCCAGGGTAGCTGGCAGGCGGCCATGTACCAGGATCGGATCAGCTGGCTGCTGGACACCAGCGCCTGGGCGAAAGCCTGCGGGTGGGGCACGGACAGTGCGGCCAGCGAGGCCACCCGCTCTGGATGGCGGCTGGCCAGGTACCAGGCCAGGGCGGCACCCCAGTCGTGCCCGGCGAGGTGAAATCGCTTCGCCCCGGCCGCATCGGCCAGCGCGAGCACGTCGGCCGCCAGTTCGGAGGTCCGGTAGGCGGACCGCGCCGCGGGCCGGGCGCCGGGGGAGTAGCCGCGCAGATCGGGCGCCAGCACCCGGTGACCGCTCCCGGCCAGCACGGCCGCGACCCGGTCCCAGCACCGCCGGTCCTGTGGGAAGCCGTGCAGCGCGACGATGAAGCTCTCCGGCCCATCCCCGCCGGCGGCACCGGTGTCACTGACCTCAAAGCTGAATCCCGCGTTCCTGAAGCGCTCCACGCCACACCCGCTACCCCCGTGAGCTTCCGTGTACCGCTCACCCTAGGCCTGCCGTGCCTGGCCGGGCGCTGGTCGCAACGCCACCACGGCGGCCGCCCCGGCCACGGCGGCGGCTGGGATGACCACCGGCAGCGGCACGTACTGCCCGGCCACGCCCCACAGTGCGAAGCCCGCGCCCTGGGTGAACATCAACCCGGCGCTGGACAGGGCCAGGGCCCGGTTGCGCAGTTCCGGCGGGGTCACGCTCACCAGCAGCCCGTCCATCCCGGCAATCCAGGCCGAGCCGAGCCCCGCGACGACCAGCAGCACCAGGGCCACGCTGAGCCCCGGACTGGTCGCGAACCCCGCCAGCGGCGCGAACGACAACAGGGCCGCCGGGACGATGACGCGCCGCTGCCAGCCGGCCGAAAGCAGCCGCGCGGCCAGTACGTCCGCGACCACGATCCCGGCGGGGATGCCCATGAGCAGGAATCCCGCCACCCGGGATGGCTGGCCGATATGCGCGGCGTACGGGGCGGCGAGGGCCTCGGGCGCGACCGCGCAGGCTGGCACCAGCCACCCGAACAGCAGCACGCGCCGGGTCGCCCGGTCCGCAAGCGCGGCCGACAGCCCGGTCAGCGAATCCCGTGCCATCAGCCCGGGGCCGCCCGGGCCCGGCTCGGCACGCGGTGAGCGCGAGGCGATGCCCAGCCGGAGCAGCACAGCCGAGGCAACGAAAGACACCGCGTCGGCGGCCAGCGCGCCGCGGGGTGGCAGGAACGCCAGCAGCAGCCCGCCCGCCCCGTACCCGGCGATCTGCGCGCCCTGAGCCACCATCCGCATCAGGGCGCGGCCGAGGATGTACGGGGATCCGGCGGGCAGGATCTCCGGCAACAACGCGGCACGGACGCCCTGGAACACCGGCGCGATGAGACCCTCGGCGAACACCAGCGCCAGCAGCCCGGCCACCGGGATACCGGGAATGACCATGAGGGCGACCACGACGGCGCAGGCCAGATCGCAGCCGACCAGGACCCGGCGGGCGGGCCACCGGTCCACGGCCGCGTTCAGCAGCACCCCGCCCACGAGGTAAGGCAGGAACGACAGCGCCATGACCAGGGCGGCCAGCGCCGGCGAGCGGGACTGGTCGTAGATCAGAACGGTAAGCGCCACGTCGGTAACGACGCTCCCGAGCATGGACGCGATGCTGGCCGTGAAGATCACCCGGAACTCGCCAGCGCCGAACACGTCCCGGTAGCTGGCCCGGCTGGCCGGGGCATTCCCGGCGGCGGCGTCGACGGCAGTCATGGCAACCAGGCTGGCCGGCAACTAGCATCAGCACCAGACATTCGGCTCCAGCCGAATCATCTGCGACTGGGAGCCGCGCTGCCTTGAGCCTGACTCTCGTTTTCGGCCGTGACGACCCGGCGCGGGTCCGGTTCGCGGCCTCGCCGCTGTGGGAGACCATGGGCGCTCTGCGGGTGCTGCTCGAGCCGCACCGGCACGGGTACCACCTGCCGTGGCTGGATGCGGTGCGGCCGGAGGTCGACCGCCTGGAGCTGTGGCCGCTGCTGGTGCTGTCGCCGCGCCGCGGCTGGACGCCGGACTTTCTCAGTCCCACCCCCACCGGGCCTGCCACCGACATTGACGACCAGCTCGCCCAGGTCCGCGCCACCCCCGGGCCGCGGGTCGCCTGGGAAGTGAAACACAGCCTGACCAACCGGTGCGGTGAGCCGGTGCCGGAGGCGGCGTGGCGCCTGCTGGATGACCCGGCGGCGACCCGGGCCCGGCTGGCCGGCCTGCTCGAGCAGTGCTGGCGCCTGCTGATCGCACCGCACTGGGCGCGCCTGCAGGCCCTGCTGCAAGCCGACGTGCTGTACCGGACCCAGCTGCTGGCCGACTACGGCCTGGAGCGGGTTCTGGCCGACCTTGATTCCCGGGTCCACTGGACCGGCCGGGCGATCGTGATCAAGGTGCCCCTGACGCAGCGGTACCGGCTGGCCGGGGCCGGCCTGCTGCTCATGCCCAGCGTGTTCGTGTGGCCGGACGTGGCGGCCGTGGTCGATCCGCCCGCCCGGCCCACGCTCGTGTACGCGGCCCGCGGGATCGCCGAATGGTGGCAGCCCGCCCCGACCCGGCATTCCGAGACGCTGGCCGGCTTGCTCGGCCGGACCCGGGCCGCGCTCCTGGAGTCACTGGCCGAGCCGGCGTCCACCGCCACCCTGGCCCGGCGGCACGGCGTCGCGCCGAGCACGGTGTCGGAGCACCTGGCCGTGCTCTACCAGGCGGGTCTGGTCACCCGCCGCCGGTACCGGCACATGGTCGTGTACCAGCAGGCTCCCCTCGGGACGGAGCTGGCTCAGCCCGGGGGCAGCTGATGCAGCTCGACGTAGACCGTGCCGTCTTCGACCTTGACCGGGTAGGTGCGGACGTTGACCAGGACCGGGGCGCCGAGGGCCTTACCGCTGGTGTAGTCGAACCGCCCGTTGTGCTTGGGGCATTCGATCACGCCGCCTTCGACCAGGCCGTCGCAGAGCAGCGTCCTCTCGTGCGTGCAGTGGCCGTCGGTCGCGTAGTAGGCGTCATCCGGGGACCGGTAGATCGCGTAGGACTGGCCGGCGTGCTCGAACGGGATGACGTCCTCGGGGTCGATGTCGTCCGCCTCGCAGGCGGCGATCCACTCGGCCACGGATTCTCCTCCAATGCCAGGGTCAGGCCGCAGTCCTGGTGGCCAGGGAACGCCCCCGGCCGTCGCTGACCGGGGTGGGCTCGTTGAACGCGGCCGCCCCGGGCAGCAGCTCGCGGCGCACGTAGTACTCCTGGTCCCGGAGTTGGTGCAGCACGGCCGGGATGATCTCCCGGTACGCGGCCCACAGCGACGGGTAGACCGGCGCGCAGTCGTGCTTGATCTCCTCGTGCAGCTCGGCCAGCCGGTAGTAGGGCACCATCGGGAACATGTGGTGCTCGACGTGGTAGTTCATGTTCCAGTACAGGAACCGGTTTACGAAGCACATTTTGACCGTGCGGGTGTTCAGCCGGTGGTCGAGCACGTTTTCCCCCATGCCCGCGTGCTGGGTGAACCCGTAGACCTGGAGCATGAACGCGCCGTAGAGACGCGGGCCGCCGATCAGCACCACCGGCAACCAGGTCCGCAGCCCGATGGCCAGCGCGATCGTCACCGCGTAGATGGCCAGGTGGACGCGGGCCGTCCGGTAGACCTTCCGGCGCTCTGATCCGGGCACGTAGTCGGCCTCGTCCGCGGTGAGCCGCCCGGCCGCGTGCATGAACAGGAGACGGAACGCCGTGGGCACGTCCACCAGGCCGAAGTAATTGGCCAGCAGCCGGGCCAGCCGGGCCGGGCGCA
>DASWVA010000507.1:0-6151 GCA_036401415.1 Streptosporangiaceae bacterium | reverse complement strand
GTCGGCCGGCCCGACCGGCGGGATCGTCGCCACCGCCCGGCTGCGGCTGCGGCCGCTGGCCGGCGGGGTACGGCCGGCGCTGGCCGCCGTGCTGCCCAGCCGCCCCCGCCCGACCATCCTCATCGACGTGGGCGCCACCGCAGACCCCAAGCCGGAGATGCTGCTCCAGTTCGCCCAGCTGGGGGTGGCCTACGCCCAGGTCACGCTGGGCATCCAGGCCCCGCGGGTGGGGCTGCTGACGATCGGCACCGAGGCGGGCAAGGGCAACAAGCTGACCCGGGAGGTGTACGAGCTGCTGGCCGGGGAGCCGGGGTACGGGGCGTCCCCGCTGAGCTTCGTGGGCAACATCGAGGGCGGTGACCTGATGGCCGGGAAGGTCGACGTGATCGTCACCGACGGGTTCACCGGTAACGTCGCGCTGAAGACGCTGGAGGGCTCGGTCCGCTTCGCTGCCGCGCAGCTGCGGGACGCCGTGACCGCCAACCGGGCGGCCCGGGCCGGGTCGGTACTGCAGCGCCGGGCCTTCCGGGAGCTGGCCGAGCGGCTGGACTCTGAGACCTACGGCGGCGCCGCCCTGCTCGGGCTGGGCGGGACGGTGGTCATCGCGCACGGCGCGAGCACCGCCCGCGGCGTGAAGTCCGCCTGCGTGCTCGCCCGTGACCTGGCCCAGGGCCAGATCGTGGACAAGATCAGGGAACGCCTCGGGCCCGGGCGCCCCGGTCACTTCCGGCGCCGCCGTGATCAGCCCGCGGCGGCCGGCGACGGCGGCCGGTAACCAGGCGATAATCCCGGGCACCGGGCGCCGCGCCGCCGATAGGCTGGAGGTATGGCCAATCCGCAGGAACTGCTCGCGGGCCGGGTGCGCGATGGCCTCGCTGTGGCGTTCGGCGAGGCCTACCGGGACACCGACCCGCTGATCCGCCCGTCCCAGCACGCCGACTTCCAAGCCAACGTGGCCCTGTCCCTGGCCCGTCAGCTGGGCCGGCCGCCCCGTGACGTCGCCGCCGAGCTGATGAACGCGCTCGACGTGGCCGACGTCTGCCTGCCCCCCGAGGTCAGCGGCCCGGGCTTCATCAACCTGACCCTGCGCAACGACTGGATCGCCAGGCAGGCGGACGCGATGCGGGCGGACGAGCGGCTCGGCACGGCGGCCACGGCGGCGCCGCAGACCGTGGTGGTCGAGTACTCCTCGCCCAACATCGCCAAGGAAATGCACGTCGGTCACCTGCGGACCACGATCGTGGGTGACGCGATCGCCCGGGTGCTGGACTTCGCCGGGCACCGGGTCATCCGGGACAATCACGTCGGGGACTGGGGCACGCCGTTCGGCATGCTGATCGAGCACCTGCTGGACGTGGGCGAGAGCTCGGCGGAAGCGGCCACGCTGCGGACCGACCCGAACACCTTCTACCAGGCGGCGCGGGCCAAGTTCGACGCCGACCCGGTCTTCGCCGACCGGGCCCGGCAGCGGGTGGTGCTGCTGCAGGGCGGTGACCCGGCCACGCTGCGGCTGTGGCAGGAACTGATCGACCTGTTCAAGGACTACCTGCACCGGATCTACCACCGGCTCGTGGTCACGCTGACCGACGACGACATCCGGGGCGAGAGCTTCTACAACGCGATGCTGCCGGCCGTGGTGTCCGACCTGGAGGCGGCCGGGCTGGCGGTCCCCAGCGAGGGCGCGCTGTGCGTGTTCCCGCCCGGGTTCACCGGCCGGGACGGCAGCCCGCTGCCGGTCATCGTGCGCAAGAGTGACGGTGGCTACAACTACTCTTCGACCGACCTGGCCACGATCCGGTACCGGGTCGATGACCTGCACGTGGACCGGGCCGTCTACGTGGTCGGCTCGGCTCAGGCCCTGCACTTCCGGATGGCCTTCGCGGTGGCCCGGCTGGCGGGCTGGATCCCGGACGGGGTGAGCTTCGAGCACGCGCAGATCGGCAACGTGCTGGGCACCGACGGCAAGATCCTGCGCACCAGGAGCGGTGATTCGATCAAATTGAGCTCCCTGCTGCAGGAGGGCGTGGATCGCGCCCGGGGCATCCTGAACGAACTGGAGGCGAGCACCCAGTTCGACGAGGGCACGCGGAACGCCATCGCGGAAGCAGTCGGCATCGGTGCGGTCAAGTACGCCGACCTGTCCACCGCCCGGGACAGCGAGTACGTCTTCGACTGGGACCGGATGATCTCGTTCAAGGGAAACACCGGCCCCTACCTGCAGTACGCCACGGCCCGGATCCGGTCGATCTTCCGGCGGGCCGGGCTCGACCCTGACGACGTCACCGGCCCGGTCGTGATCGAGGAAGAGGCCGAACGCGACCTGGCCCTGAAACTGCTCGGTTTCGGCCCGGCCGTCTGGGCCGTGGCCGACAGCGCCGAGCCACACCGGCTGTGCACCTACCTGTTCGAGCTGGCCAGCCAGTTCACCACCTTCTACGAGCTGTGCCCGGTGCTGAAGGCCGACCTGGGCGCGGTGCGGGAATCCCGGCTGGCGTTGTGCGCCCTCACCCTGCGGGTCCTGGTCGGCGGCCTGGGCCTGCTGGGGGTGCCGGTGCCGGAGCGGATGTGATCGCCACCGGCTGATACCGGGCGTCCAGGGAACGCTGCCGGCGTTCTCAGGCTGCTCCCAGGCCGCGCCGATCGGTGTCCCAGACTGAGCACTGATACTCAGCAGTATGAACACACTCAGTCAATCTCTCGCCCACCGCCGCAAGTCCCTGTTCGTGTCGGCGGGCATCGCCGCGGCCGTGCTCGTCGGCACGGGCGGGGCGCTGGCCGGGTCGGCCCTGGCCGGATCACCACAGTCCGGCGGCAGCTCGTCGGCCACCGCCGCCACCCTCAACGCGGCGGTGAGCAGCACCGCCACCTCGGCCGCGACCACCCCGGCCGCCAAGGCCCACCGGGCCGCCGCCTTCACCCGGTTGCGGCGGCTGGGCGGGATGTACGGCCAGGCGTCCTTCCGCGGCAAGGACGGCACCACCCGCACGCTCGCCTACGAGCGGGGCACCGTGGTCTCGGCCGGCGGGGACCTGGTGGTCAAGGCGGCCAACGGCACCACGCTGGCCTGGCAGTACGTGTCCGACACGGCCGTGCGCGAGGGCGGCAAGAAGGTCAGCCGCTCCGATCTGTCCAGCGGCGAGCGCGTCCTGGTGGCCGGACCGGTCGTATCGGGCAACCGCGACGCACGCGTGGTCATCGTGGCCGGGGCCAGGCACTCGGGGTCCAGCACGGCGCCGGCGCCGGCACCCTCCTCGTCAGCGAGCACCAGTTCCAGCTGAGAATCACCGTGAGCGGAGCGTTCCCGGCGGCTCGGTGAGCCGCCGGGAACGCGTGCGTAAAAGAATGTGAATTCCCGGACGGATTTATTACGAAAGACATTCTTAAGCATTATGCCGACTACCTGCCGCGACTTCGGCAAATCCTCCTAAGCGGAATGTGAACTCTCGAACAGACTGCTTACAGGGGTCATGAAGACGGGCCGACACCCGCGATTCCGGTGCACGCTGACGGCCATGGATATGTACGAGCCGTCCTTCGGCTATCCAGCAAGGCACTGGAAATCGCAGTCGTTGGGCCAGCGTGGCGGACGCGGGCCCCAGGTAAGGAGGCAGGGATGATGGGCCGCAATCGGCGCCGTCCGGCTGGCCGCCGGGGCAGCAAGCTCAAGGCACGCATCGGCATCGCGGCCGCGGTCGTGATCGGCGGGGGCGCGATCGGCGGGGTGGCCGTGGCCACCACGAGCCACCCCAGCGTGACCAAGGCTGCTCCGGCTGGTTACAGCAGGAGCTATTCGTATTGGGGTAATCAGGGAAATACCCTCAATGCCGCACTCAGTGATTATTCGTGGTCCCAGGGCCGGGGGATGGCGCTGTTCGCGCACCTGGCCAGTACCAATCACGAGACGCAGATGTGGCACCACCATAGCCTGCTCGCCTTCGAACGCGGCCGGGTGGTGCTGGCCACCAGGCAGTTCGTCCTCATCCGGGCGGCCAACGGCACCTTCAATGTGTGGTGGCTGTCCCACGGCACCAAGGTGACCAACGTCGCCGCGAGCCAGACCGGCACCACCGCGCTGACCGGCAGCGCGCCGGCCGCCACGGCGGCGATGGCGGGCCAGATGGCCCCGGCCACCGCTATGGTGACCGGCAGCACGACCGCGGCCCAGAAGGTGCTCGCCCCGACCGCTCCGACCGTCACGGTGAACATCGTCGGCACCGGGGTGACGGTCTCCGTGACCGTCACCAACAACATGGCCACCGTTCAGCAGGGCCGCACCTGGTGGCACCAGCCCGCCATGACCACGGCCGCCCACCTGCAGCGAGGTGACCTGGTGTTCGTCGCCGGCACCCGGGCGGACTGGGCTCTGCACGCCAAGGTCATCCTGATCGAGAAGGCCGCCACCACCACCGTCACCCCGGCGGTGACCCCGACCACCACCCCGACCATGGGGACCGTCCCCACCCCGACCACGACCAGCAGCGTCGCTCCCGGCACGGGAGGTACGCACTCCTGACCCTGCGCCACGCCGCCGGGCCGCCCTGCGAGGGGCGGCCCGGCGGTTCGGCGGGCCGGTGACCTGGCCACGGGCGGGACTGAGAGAAGATAGAGCAGAACGCCATGGCTGATCCCAAGCACATTCCCAAGGTGCTCGTCGTCGACGACGAGCCGAACATCCGTGAGCTCGTGCACGTCGCACTGACCTTCCACGGCTGTACCGTGCTGACCGCCGCCTCCGGCCAGGCCGCGCTGCGGGAGGCCGAAGCCAGCGATCCGGACCTCATCGTCCTCGATGTGGTCCTGCCCGACCTGGACGGCTTCGAGGTCTGCCGCCGGCTCCGCGCCCGCGGCGACGAAGTGCCGATCATCTTCCTCACCGCCCGCGACACCTCGTCCGACACCGTCCAGGGGCTGGCCCTCGGCGGCGACGACTACGTGACCAAGCCGTTCTCGGTCGAGGCGCTGGTGGCCCGGATCCGGGCCGTACTCCGCCGGTCCGCCCGGGCGGACGACGGCGAGCCCGATGAGACGGCCACCCTGCGGGCCGGGGACCTGGAGCTGGATGAGTCCCGGTGGACGGTCCAGCGGGCCGGCCGCCCGGTGGAGCTGTCCCCGACCGAGTTCCGCCTGCTGGCCTACCTGATGCGGCACCAGGGCCGGGTGCTCACCCGGGCCCAGCTGCTGGAGAACGTGTGGGGCTGGGACTACGCCGGCCAGTCCCAGATCGTGGAGACCTACGTCAGTTACCTGCGCCGCAAGCTCGACCCGCTGGGCCCCCCGCTGATCCACACCCAGCGCGGCGTGGGTTACACCCTGCGGCCCCCGCAGCCGGCCGCGGAGCACGCTCCGTCCCTGACATGACCGGCCGCCATCGGCTGTCCCTGCGCGCCCGGCTGCTGGCCGGCCTGATCGCGGTGACGGCGTTGTTCCTGGTCATCATGGGCACGGTGAGCGCGTTCGTGATCAGCGGTCACCTGGAAGCACAGTTCAACGACAGGCTGCTCGCGACGCTGGGTGAGACGGCCCACCAGCTGGAATCCCGGCCCGACACCGCCCTGGTCTTCGTCGGCCCGCGCGGAGCGGTCAAACCCTACGACAACGGCTCCCCCGACACCAGCGCCCTCGCGAACGGGCTGAGCGCCATGACCGTGATCCCGATCCGGCAGCATGTCCGGGCCCACACGGTCTTCCGGGTCCCTGGCACCGACCTGTCCGCGGCCGGCCGGCGGGTCGCCGTCGCCGGCCTGACCGGCTACCTGGTCATCGCCGAGCCGGACGGCCGGGTCGCCGACGGGGTGCGCACCCTGATCGTGGCCGAGCTGATCACCGGCTGCGCCCTGCTGGCGCTGCTGGCCGCGGGCGGACGGTGGCTGATCGGCCGGGGCCTCGGCCCGCTGAACCAGATGGCCACCACGGCGCAGCGCATCACCACTCAGGGCGACCTGACCGCCCGGATGCCCGATCCCGGTGACCACGCCGAGGTGGGGGGCCTGGCGGACGCGATCAACACCATGCTCGACCGGATCCAGCAGGCGTTCAGCGCCCGGCTCCAGTCGGAGCAGAAGGTCCGCCAGTTCGCGGTGGACGCCTCCCACGAGCTGCGCACGCCGCTCACCACCATCCGCGGCTACGCCGAGCTGTACGGCCAGGGCGC
>DASWVA010000506.1:0-7335 GCA_036401415.1 Streptosporangiaceae bacterium | reverse complement strand
CACCGGGGGCAGGTGGGCCACCTTGGACGCGACGGCCAGCGGCACGCCCTGGCCGGTCAGGCCGGCCGTCAGCGTCTTCGGCAGCGTGCTGGCCAGGCCCGCGACCATCAGCGAGAAGAAGATGCCGATGGACAGCGACATACCGGAGTTCTGGAACGTGGATCGCATCCCGGACGCCGAGCCGCGCTGGTGCGCGGGCACCGCGCTCATGATGGCTGAGGTGTTCGGCGAGGCGAACAGCCCCGACCCGATCCCGTTGAGGAAAATGAGGGCCCCGAAGATCCAGTACGGGAACACGATCGGCAGCATGATCAGGCCGATGAACGCGCACGTCGCCACGAGCAGCCCGGCGGTCGCGAACAGTCGCTGGCCATAGCGGTCGGACAGGTACCCGGAGATCGGCCCGGCGATCAGGAAGCCCGCGGTCAGCGGCAGCATGTAGATGCCCGCCCACAGTGGCGTGTCAATGAAGTTGTAGCCGTGCAGCGGCAGCCAGATCCCGGCCAGCCAGATGACCAGCATGAACTGCAGGCCACCGCGGGCGATCGCGCCCAGCAGCGAAGCGAGGTTACCGGCCGCGAAGGCCCGGATGCGGAACAGCCGCATGTCGAACATCGGATCGTGGATCTTGGTATCGAAGTAGCAGAATGCGGCGAGCAGGACGATGCCGGCCACCAGGCCGCCGAGGACCCATGGGTTCATCCAGCCGGTCGGGTGCCCGCCGTAGGGCTGGATTCCGTAGGTGATCGCCACCAGCAGCAGCCCGGCGCCCAGGGCGAACATGATGTTCCCCAGCCAGTCGATCCTGGCCCGCCGGGTCGTGGCCACCTCCCGGAGGTTCCGGTAGGCCCACACCGTGCCGAACACGCCGATCGGGACGTTGACCCAGAAGACCGCCCGCCAGTCCCAGGCGGCCAGCACGCCACCCAGCAGCAAGCCGACGAACTGGCCGGAGATGCCGGCGATCTGGTTGATGCCCAGGGCCATGCCGCGCTGGTTAGCCGGGAAGGCATCGGTGAGGATGGCCGCCGAGTTGGCCATGAGCATGGCGCCGCCGAAGGCCTGCACAATGCGGCCCCCGATCAGCCACATAGCGCCGGCGCCCCCCAGCAGCGGGTCCAGGGACAGGGCGATGGAGGCGATCGTGAACACCACGAAGCCCAGGTTGTAGATCCTGACCCGCCCGAACATGTCACCAAGGCGGCCCAGGGTCACCACCAGCACCGCCTGCACCAGCAGGTACCCGATGATCATCCACAGCAGGTAACTGATGTTGCCCGGGGCGAGCGGGTTCAGGTGAATGCCACGGAAGATGGCCGGCATGGCGATGATCACGATCGAGGCGTCGATCGTGGCCATGGTCATGCTGAGCGTGGTGTTCGACAGCGCGATCCACTTGTAGCCGCCGCTGCTGCGCCGGTCACCGCGGCCCCGCCCGCGGGTACCGGGTCCTGCGCCCGGCGCGCTCCCATTGACCTGACCCGTACTCGTGACGCCCCCCTGCTCAGAGCTGGCCCTACCGGGTGATTTCCGCACGTCGACCAAGCATAGCCGCAAAAGGTTGTTTGACTACAACTATTTGCTTTGCGAACGGCTCCGCGGGGCTTCCCGGGGATGCGCCGGGGCGGCGGCGGTCCTGGCTAGGCTCTGGGCCATGGCGTACGACCAGGAACTGGCCGACCGGATCCGGCTCATCATCGGGGCTGATCCGGCCCTGACCGCGGTGCTGACCGAGAAGAAGATGTTCGGCAGCCTGGCCTTCCTGATCGGGGGGCACATGGCGGTCGCGGCCAGCGGCGCGGGCGGCGTGCTGGTCCGCGTCGACCCGGCGGAAAGAGACCGGCTGACCCGGACGACCAGCGCCACTGTGGCGGTGATGGGCAAGCGGGAGATGGTCGGGTGGGTGCGGGTCAGCGCTGCGGACGTGGACAGCGACCAGCAGCTGATGGCGTGGATCGAGCGCGGCACCGCCTGCGCGCGTGCCCTCCCGCCCAAACGCTGACGCGCCGCGGAGCGAGGACCCGGGCCGGGCCGGCGGGCCCGGGCCTGCCCTGCCCTGCCCTGGCCGTCAGCCCGCCCGGGGCGGCCCGGTGCTTTCCCGGATGACCAGGCTGGTGGCCAGCTCCACGTGCTGGGGCTGGGCCGCGACCCCATCGGCGTCCATGCGCAGCATGCGGACGGCGGCGGCCGTCATCGCGGCCAGCGGCTGGCGGATCGTGGTCAGCGGCGGGGTGGCCCAGGCCGCCACCGCGTCGTCGAAGCCAACCAGGCTCACGTCAGCTGGCACCCGCAGGCCGCGCTCACCCAGGGCCTGCAGGACGCCGAAGGCCTGGTTGTCATTGCCGGCCACGATCGCGGTGGGGAAGCTGGGCCGGTCCAGCAGCTGACGGGCCAGCTCCCGGCCGTCGGGCACAGCAAACTCGCCCCTGACCACCAGGTCCTCGTCCACCGGCAGCCCGGACCGCATCAGCGCCGTGCGGTAGCCGTCCAGCCGGGCGTTCGCGGACCAGAACCGCTCCGGGCCGCCGATCGCGCCGATCCGGCGGTGCCCCAGTTCGGCCAGGTGCCGGGTGGCGGCCAGGCCGCCCTGCCAGTTCGTGGTGCCCACCGACCGGATGTCGCTGCCCGGCTCGGTGGGCGGGTCGACCAGGATCAGGGGAATGTGCGCGCCGGCCAGCCGGGCGCGCCCGGCCGCGGCCGGCAGGTAGAGCACGCTGAGCAGGCCGTCGGTGCCGCGCCGGGCGGCCCGTTCCACCCAGTCGCTGAATTCGGCGCCGGTGCTGACCGGAGTGACCACGATGCTGTGGCCGGCCTCCCGGGCGGCGTCCACCGCGCCGCGGATCAGTTCCTCGGCCCAGGGGCCGTGCAGGCTGCCGATGAGCAGGTCGGCCACGCCGAACCGCATCCCGGCCGCGACCTGGTAGCCGTGACTGCGCAGCAGCTTGGCGATCCGGTCCCGGGTGCCGGGGGCCACGTCAGTACGGCCGTTGAGCACCTTGGACACGGTCGAGACCGAGACACCCGCCGCGGAGGCGATGCCAGTCAGAGTGCTCCGTCCCGCCTCCCGGCGCATAACGCATTCCTTTCGAAAAGTTGTCCCCCTGCAGTCGCAGGATCACCCCGCGCAGGCGCGGTCCTGGCGTCCAGCCCGGTAACGCAGATGATGAGCATTTGCCGATCTGACCGGCCATTGACCCAGCTAAGCACCCGACGTACGTTAGGCGAAGCCGGGGCCAGGATTTTTCGAAAAAAGTTATCGGCGCACACCCAACCAAGGACGGTGGGCATGAGCAATCCGGAAGCACGGCCGGGCGGGAACCGGCCGGTAGCCCTGCAGCTGTACACCCTGCGGGACGAGATCAGCGCCGGCCGGGCCGGGGTGCTGCGGCAGCTGGCCGGGTTCGGCTACCGGACCGTGGAGCCGTACGACGTGCTCACCGACCCGGACGTGCTCCGCGGCGAGCTGGACGCGGCCGGGCTGGGCGTGTGCAGTGTGCACACCCGGCCGTTCGGGGACGGGGCCGAGGCTGCGTTCCGCGGCGCCCGCACCGTGGGCGCGGGCACGGTGATCGTGCCCCACATCCCGCCCGGGCGGTTCGCGGACGCGGACGGCGTGCGTGCGGTGGCCAGCGAGCTCAACGAGGCCTCGCGCCGCGCCGCCCAGCACGGGCTGCGGCTCGGCTACCATAACCACGACTTCGAGCTGTCCACGCTGGTCGGCGGGCGCCCCGCGCTGGAGGTGCTGGCCGGCCAGCTCGACCCCGAGGTGATTCTCGAGGTCGACACGTACTGGGCCGCGGTCGGCGGCCAGGACGTGCCCGCGCTGCTCGGCCGGCTCGGCTCGCGCGTCCGCTACCTGCACGTCAAGGACGGCCCGGTCACCCGGGACGACCCGATGACCGCGGTCGGCACCGGGAAGATGCCGGTGGCGGAGATCCTGGCCGCCAGCCCGTCGGTGGAGTGGAACGTGGTCGAGCTGGACGCCTGCGCCACCGACATGATGACGGCGGTCGCCGACAGCCTGACCTGGCTGGTCAACCACGGGCTGGCCGACGTGGCCGGGGCCGCCGACCCGCTCGGGCCGGCCAGTCCCGCCGCGGCGGACGGGAGCTGAGCGGTGGCCAGCTCCGGTCCGGGAGGGGGCGCGACCGCCGGCACCGCCCCGGTCGGGCTGGCCCTGGTCGGCTGCGGCACGATCAGCGACGAGTACCTGCGCAACCTGACCGCGTTCCCGGATCTGGACGTGCTGTTCTGTGCCGACCTGGACCTGAGCCGGGCCAAGGACCAGGCGGCCAGGTACGGGGCCGGGGCCTCCGGCACGCTGGCCCAGGCGCTGGAGTACCCGGGCGTCGAGCTGGTGGTCAACCTGACCCTGCCCGCGGCGCACGCCGAAGTGGCCGCGGCCGCGATCGCGGCGGGCAAGCACGTGTGGAACGAGAAACCCCTCACCACCGAGCCGGACACCGGCCGCGCCCTGCTGGCCCAGGCCAAGCGGGCCGGGGTGCGGGTCGGCTGCGCCCCGGACACCGTGCTCGGGGCTGGCCTGCAGACCGCGCGGCGGCTCATCGCGGAGGGAGCGATCGGGGCACCGCAGACCGCGCTGACGCTGATGCAGAGCCCCGGCCCGGAAAGCTGGCATCCCAGCCCGGAGTTCTTGTTCCAGCCGGGAGCGGGCCCGCTGTTCGACCTCGGGCCCTACTACTTCTCGGCCTTGGCCACGATCTTCGGCCCGGCGTCGCGGGTGGCCGCGGTGGGCCGCCGGGCGGCCGCCACCCGGGTCATCGGCTCCGGCCCCCGGGCGGGCACCGCGTTCGGCGTGGAGGTGCCCACCCACGTCGGCGCGCTGGTCGAGTACGACGGTGGCGCGGCCGCGTCGCTGCTGTTCAGCTTCGACTCGCCGCTGCCGCGGCAGGGGTTCGTGGAGATCACCGGCACCGAGGGCACGATGGCGGTGCCGGACCCGAACCGGTTCGACGGCGACATCCGGGTCCACCGGCGCAGCCCCCGCGGCCAGGGCGGCTGGGAGACGGTCCCGTCGGCGGGCGCCAGCGCCGGGCGCGGCCTGGGCGTGCTGGACCTGGCCCGCGGCCTGCGCACGGGCCAGCCGCACCGCGCTTCCGGCGAGCTGGCCGAGCACGTGCTCGAGGTGATGGTGGCGGTGCAGGCCTCGCTGGCCGGGGCGGTGTTCGAGCGGGTAGATTCGGGCTTCGTCGTGCCGCCGCCGCTGCCCGAGGAGTGGGATCCGTATGCCCGCACGGTCTAGCCAGCCGGATACGCCAGCCCTCGGCATCGGGATGGCCGGGTACGCCTTCATGGGTGCGGCCCACTCCCGCGCCTGGGCCACCGTGGGACAGGCGTTCGACGTCCCGCTGCGGCCCCGCATGAACGTGATCGCGGGCCGGGACGGCGCGGCGACCCGGGCCGCCGCCCGCCGGTACGGCTGGCGGCACGCCGAAACCAGCTGGCGCGCGCTGATCGAGCGCGACGACGTGCAGCTGGTGGACATCTGCACGCCCGGCGACACCCACGCCGAGATCGCCATCGCCGCCCTGGACGCGGGCAAGCACGTGCTGTGCGAGAAACCGCTGGCCAACACGCTGGCCGAAGCTGAGGACATGGCGGCCGCCGCGGCCCGTGCGGCCAGGAACGGCGTCCGGGCCATGGTCGGCTTCAACTACCGGCGGGTCCCGGCCATCGCCCTGGCCCGCCGCCTGGTCGGGCAAGGCCGGATCGGCCCCCTGCGGCACGTGCGCGCGTCCTACCTGCAGGACTGGCTGACCGACGCCGCCGTCCCGCTGACCTGGCGGTTGCAGGCCGAACGGGCCGGCTCGGGGGCGCTGGGGGACATCGGCGCCCACGCCGTCGACCTCGCCCAGTACCTGGCCGGTGAGCACCTGACGGGAGTCTCCGGGCTGACCGCCACCTTCATTCCCGAACGGCCGGTGGCGGCCGGGGACGGCGACGGCGGGACGGGCCCGGTCACGGTGGACGACGCCGCACTGTTCACCGGGCGGCTGCCGTCCGGCGCGGTGGCCAGCTTCGAGGCCACCCGGGTCGCCGCCGGGCGCAAGAACGCCCTCAGCATCGAGCTGAACGGCGAGCTGGGCAGCCTGGCCTTCGACCTGGAGCGGCTGAATGAGCTGACCTTCTACGATCGCACCGAAGGTGAGAGCACCGCCGGGTTCCGGCGCATTCTGGTCACCGAGCCCGGGCACCCTTACCTGGAGGCGTGGTGGCCGCCCGGGCACGTGCTGGGCTGGGAGCACACGTTCGTGCACCAGGCCCGGGACCTGCTCACCGACATCGCCAGCGACAATGACCCGGAACCCTCATTCGCGGACGGCCTGCAGGTTCAGCGGGTGCTCGACGCGGTGGCGTCCAGCGCGGCGCACGAAAGCGCCTGGACCAAGATCCAGTCACCCTGACCCGGAGGCCCTGAGCTATGCCGCACCCGTTCACCTTGTTCACCGGCCAGTGGGCCGACCTGCCGCTCGAAGAAGTGTGCCGGCTGGCCAGCTCATGGGGGTACGACGGGCTGGAACTGGCCTGCTGGGGCGATCACTTCGAGGTGGACCGCGCCCTGCACGACGACGGGTACCTGGCCAGCCGGCACGCGCTGCTGGACAAGTACGGGCTGCGCTGCTGGGCCATTTCCAACCACCTGGTCGGCCAGTGCGTGTGCGACCTGATCGATGAGCGGCACCGCGGCATCCTGCCCGGCCGCCTGTGGGGGGACGGGGACGCCGAGGGAGTCCGGCAGCGGGCCGCGGCCGAGATGGCCGACACCGCCCGGGCCGCGGCCGCGTTCGGCGTCGACACCGTGGTCGGCTTCACCGGGTCCTCGATCTGGCACACGGTGGCCATGTTCCCGCCCACCCCCGACTCGATGATCGAGGCGGGGTACGCCGACTTCGCCCGCCGGTGGAACCCGGTCCTGGATGTCTTCGACGCCGAGGGCGTGCGGTTCGCGCACGAGGTCCACCCAACCGAGATCGCCTACGACTTCTGGACCACCAGGCGGGCGCTGGAGGCGGTCGGCCACCGGCCCGCCTTCGGGCTGAACTTCGACCCCAGCCACTTCGTCTGGCAGGACCTGGACCCGGTGGCGTTCCTGGACGCCTACACCGACCGGATCTACCACGTGGACTGCAAGGAGGCCCGCAAGCGGCTGGACGGCCGCAACGGCCGCCTCGGCTCGCACCTGCCGTGGGGCGACCCGCACCGCGGCTGGGACTTTGTCTCCGCCGGGCACGGCGACGTGGCCTGGGAGGACGTGTTCCGCATGCTGAACGCGATCGGCTACGCCGGGCCGGTCTCGGTCGAGTGGGAGGACGC
>DASWVA010000505.1:0-1867 GCA_036401415.1 Streptosporangiaceae bacterium | reverse complement strand
CCGGGCTTCCTGGTAGGCGCGCAGGGACAGGCCCAGTTCCTTCTCCGCCTCGACCAGAAGCTCCTTGTCGATGACCGGGGGCAGGATGGGACCGGGCAGCAGGTCGCGGATGTTGTCGGTGCCCCGGGTCAGCAGCCACTTGTGGGCCACGTGCTCGCCCGCCTCTTCGACCCGGAGCCGGTCCGGGCCGAGCCGGGACGGCGGTTCCCCGCCCGCGCTGGCGGCGCTGCCGGCTTCCGCCGCCGCCGTAGTCGCCGCGGCCGTGGCCGGGGTCGCTCCCGCGACGGGGGCCGCTCCCGTGACGGGGGCCGAGGCGGGGGCCGGGGCGGCCGGCGGACTTGACGGGTCGGCCGCCGGGACCGGGCTTCCGGCCGCGGGCGCGCCCGCACCTGGGCCCGCACCTAGGCCCGCACCTGGGCCCGGGCTCAGGTGGGAGGCCCGGCCCGACGGGCGTGGCGGTATCCGGTCCCCGAACAGCTGGGCCGGGGACGGCACGGAGCCGCCCGGCGTCTCGTCGGGGCCCGAGGACGGCTGGCGGGTGAAGTAGGGCCGGACGAACGAGGTGTCGAGGACGTCCACGGTGTCGGATTCCCAGACCAGCCGCTCGGCCTGGTTGGTGCCGTACGGTGGGTCGATGCCCCACAGGTGCACCCGGACTCCGTAGGCCTGCGCGGCTTCCACGGCGGGCACCATGTCCTCGTCCCCGGCCACCAGCACGGCGTCGGTGATCGCGCGGTGCCGGGCCAGCGCCTCCATGTCCGCGCGGATCTGGGCGTCCACGCCCTTCTGCTGGCCGCGGGCGTTCAGGTTGCCCAGCCGCAGCTTGACCTGGGGCAGCTGGGCGATGACGCGCTGGTCGATGGTGGGCACCCGGTCCCGGGCCGCGTCGTACCAGTAGACCCGGAGCAGTTCTCCCCGGACGAGTTCGTCCGCGTGCTTGCTGATGGCCTCGATGAGCGGCACCGCGTCGACCCGGAAGTCCCGGCGGGAACTGGTCCCGAGCAGCAGTTCGCCCGCGGCCGCGTAGATGTAGCCCACGTCGACCATCACGGCGTAGCGGGCGAGCAGGGGTACCGGCGCTCCGTGTTCGCTCATCCTGGGTCCGACTCTAGGCCAGGACCCGCGGTGGCCGGACCACCGGCGCGCGGGCCGTCAGCCTGCGGAGACAGGAATGGGAGCCCTTCATCGCGGATGGGCCCAATCTCACGGTTTGCCAGGCGAAAGCCCAGCTGAAGCCGCGCGGCCCGCCAGGACTGGAGCCGCGCGGCCCGGCCAGGACTGGAGCCGCTCGCTGACGCCGGGCAGCTGCACCTGGCCCCGTCGATGCCATTCCGCTCAGATCCAGGTTCACGGCCATAGCTTCGGCCATTCTTTTGAGAGCTGCCTTCGTATTCTGCCTGAAATTTCCCGGATCCAACCTTTACTCCCTGGCGGTCATTCGATAGTATGTTCGTATAAGCATCCGAGAGCCGGAGGCGGTGAATGATGGCCGTGGGAGACAGCGGGGAAGAGGGCAACCGCGACCTGCGGCCACTGCCCGGCTTGCAATTAACCAGTTATCTGGGTGTCCCGCCCGCGGATTCCGCCTGCCCACCTGAATACGCCGGTGTGCCGGCGCGGGAACTGTTTACGCACATAAAGGCTCAACAGCAGGTGCACGCCGCGGCCGTCGCGGATGAGGGCCTGATGGCCGGCTTTCAGCCCCGCACAGCGCCGGTCCCTCCGCTCTCCGGTTCAGGGTTTGAGTCCGGCGGCGTGCTGGACACGTGCCCACCCAGTGGCACACTGGCCGGGCTGGCCGATGCCGCCACCCGCGATGGCCGGCTGGCGCAGGCCGACGATGACGAGCTGATCGGCGTGTTGCGGG
>DASWVA010000504.1:0-7634 GCA_036401415.1 Streptosporangiaceae bacterium | reverse complement strand
CCCTGCGGGGCCAGGTTGCCGTACAGCACGGCCAGGCCGCCGTCGGCGCTGTAGGCGTGAGCCAGGTCGCGGATGCAGCCGCCCTCCCGGTCCACGTCCAGTTCCTCCCAGCGGGCCGACTGCGAGTACGGCTGGGTGGTCCGGATCCCGCCGGGCGCGGCGTGGTACAGCTCCACCGCTTCGTCCAGGACCGAGTCCGAGCGCACGTCCCAGGCGTCGAGGAATTCTTTCAGCGACCGGCTGTGCACGGTGGGCACGCTGGTGTTGAGCAGCCCGGCCCGGTCCAGCTCGCCCAGGATGGCCGGGATGCCGCCCGCCCGGTGCACGTCTTCGACGTGGTAGATGCTGCTGGGTGCGACCTTGCACAGGCACGGGACGCGGCGGGACAGCTCGTCGATCTCCTTGAGGCCGAAGTTCACACCCGCTTCGTGTGCCGCCGCCAGCAGGTGCAGGATCGTGTTGGTCGACCCGCCCATGGCCACGTCCAGCGCCATCGCGTTCCCGAACGCCTCCTGGCTGGCCACCGCCCGGGGCAGCACGGACTCGTCGTCGTCCTCGTAGTAACGGCGGGCCACCTCGACAATGGCCGCGCCCGCCCGCTCGAACAGCCCGCGCCGGGCGGCGTGCGTGGCCAGGGTGGTGCCGTTGCCCGGCAGGGACAGGCCGATGGCTTCGGTCAGGCAGTTCATCGAGTTGGCGGTGAACATGCCCGAGCAGGAGCCGCAGGTCGGGCAGGCCGCCTCTTCCATCTCCAGCAGTTCCGCGTCGGACACCGTCGGGTCGGCCGAGGCGACCATGGGGTCGATCAGGTCCAGTTTGCGGCCGCCGCCACTGGTCACGGCCGCGCCCAGCGGCTTGCCCGCCTCCATCGGCCCGCCGGACACGAACACGGTCGGGATGTTCAGCCGCATGGCCGCGATGAGCATGCCGGGAGTGATCTTGTCGCAGTTGGAAATGCAGATCATCGCGTCCGCGCAGTGCGCATTGACCATGTACTCGACCGAGTCGGCGATGAGCTCCCGGCTGGGCAGCGAGTACAGCATCCCGCCGTGCCCCATGGCGATGCCGTCGTCCACCGCGATCGTGTTGAACTCGCGCGGCACCGCGCCCGCCGCCTTGACCGCGGCCGACACGACCTGGCCCACCTCACGCAGGTGGACGTGACCGGGCACGAACTCGGTGAAGCTGTTGGCGACCGCGACGATCGGCCGCCCGATGTCCTCCCGGGCGACACCCGCTGCCCGGAGCAGGGCCCGGGCCCCCGCCATGTTTCTGCCGTGCGTGACAGTGCGGGACCGAAGCGGTGGCATGACCGGTCATCTCCGAAGTTCAGCTGAAGGCCGCAGGGAAATCCCTGCTCGCAGGTTCCTTCAGCTTACCGGAGCGTGCTGGTCGGCATTGTTGAGCGGCAGCACCCGGGCGGCGGCCGTGTAGATCTGCTCGACCTCGTCCTTGCTCAGCCGGGGCCGCTCCTTCAGCAGGGCGTTGCGGCGCACGTACTTGCGCAGCCGGTCACCGTTGAACACGTCGACCTCGCGGATGGTGGCCACGTTCCACGGCACCCCTGGCCCGTAGACGGCCAGCACCGGCCGCACATAGACCTCGTGCCCGAGTTCGGCGGTCAGCCGCTCGCTGGCCTGCGCGGCTTCCCAGCGCGCGTGCTCGAGCCGGTCCTTCTTGCTGAACGGCCCGTGATAGAGCTGGCGGCCGTTGCGGGTCCGGATCGGCAGCTTCTTGTTCCAGGCTTCGGAGTCGATGGCGTAGGCCCCGGTCGGCCCGACCACGAAGTGGTCGATCTGCTCCCGGCTACCTGGGATGGGCCGCGAGTGCAGGGCCCGGTAGCCGGACCGTTCCATCCGGGCCAGCTGGCGCTGGGTACGCTTTTCCGCGCCGGTCAGCCGGACCCCCGGCGGCATCGACGCGGTGGTCCGTGACCGGTAGATGACGTCGGCGATGGCCGCGATCACCGCGGCGGTCAGGCCGGCCCGCCAGGTGAAGATGAACGCGAAGACCAGCCCGGCCACGACCGCGATCAGCAGCCGGCGCCGCCAGATCCGCATTCTGGTGTCGGCCATCAGGTCACCCAGTTTGAGCCGGTCCGCCTGGTGGTCGGTGCCGTCCCAGTTGTTTCGGGCGAGGTAGGCGGGCCCAGTGGGCCGGTTGGCGGTCCGCCGCTGGCGGCGGGTCGGATTGGCCGGCGAGGCACCGGACCCATTTGGGCCGGCCGGCGATCCGGCGGACCCGGCCGGCAGGGCCAGCCGGTTGACCGGGATGTCGTGGCGCGGCGGGGGACCACCCGGCCGCGGCGGGGCATCCGGCCCGGCGGCCGGCCGGGGTGGCTGAGCAGCGGGTGTCCCCGGCCCAGCCCGGTCCTCAGGGACCGGGCGCGGCCCGTCCGGTGCGGATCTGCCGGGTGCGGAGGGGCTGGGCGCGGACGCCCTGGCTGACGGGCGCCGCAGGTGCGGCACCTGGTGCAGGCGCCGGGGCTCCCAGACCCGCCGGTTGGCCTGCGCCCCCGCGCCGAGTGGGCCAAAGCTGGACAGGGCCGGATCGCCGGGCTGGGCCGGTTCCGGACGCGGCCCCGCCGCCGCGGCGCCCGGCAGGCCTTCGGGCTGGCGGTTCTCCGTGCCCGGCCAGACGCTTCGGGTTCCCGTGCGGAAGGCCGCGTTGAGGCTGGCCGCGCGGGTGGCGTTGTCCCGGTCAGCCTCCGCGGTCGGCGGGGCGGCCCCCGCGGTGGCGCCGGAAGGGCCGGTTGGCTCGCGGAGGCCGGACGGGTCCGGGGCGCCGGAGTCGGCACTGGACGATCCGGACGCAGGCGTGCTGGACGTGGGATGCTCCGGGGCAGAGTCGGCTGGGGTGCGGGCCTCGTCGCGGGGCCCGGGCACATCACGGCGTCCGGGTGGGTCCGGCCGATCGCGCGGATCGCGCGGAACGGACGCTTCGTGCGCGCCGAGTCTGACAGAAGGAATGGGTGGGTCGCCCGCCGGCCCCTCGACGGCCGGACCGGTGCGCGGCCCGGCGGCGCCAGACGAATGTGGAGGGCGCGCGCCGTCGCGCCCCTGCGCGTTCGATGGGGCCGATGACCTATGGCTATTCTCGATGAGCCATGTCATCTGTTCCACATGCTCAGCGTAACTGAACAAAGGCGTAATGCAAGTAGTCGCTGGTTGAGCTAATTGTGTCGCTGAGGAGAGTGTAGGCCGCTACCAGTGGGGGACGAATGTGTTTTCGGCCAGCGCTGCGGTATGGGTCTACTATTTGGCAACATGCCGCCGATTCACGAGCTCACGCTGATCGACCTGGCCGCCGCCATCCGCTCCCGCCAGCTTTCCCCGGTGGAGGTGACCAATCATTATCTGCGCCGGATTGACGAGCTCAATGCGCAGGTGGGCGCGTTCTATACGGTGTCGGCCGACTTGGCCGAGGAGCAGGCCAGGGCGGCCGAAAAGGCAGTATCCGGTTCGGCTGGCGCGGCCGGGCTTCCGCCGCTACTTGGCGTTCCGGTACCGATCAAGGACCTGAACATGGTCGCCGGTGTCCGGCAGACGTTCGGCTCTGCCGTCTATGCGGACTATGTGCCCTCAGATGACGCTTACGTCGTCGCCGCGATCCGGGGCGCGGGCGCCTTCATCACCGGCAAGACCGCCACCCCTGAATTCGGTCTTCCGTGTTACACCGAAACCGGGATCGGGCCGCCCGCCCGTACCCCCTGGGACCTCACCCGCTCGGCCGGCGGGTCCAGCGGCGGCGCGGCCGCCGCCGTGGCCGCCCGGCTGGCTCCGGCCGCTCAGGGCAGCGACGGCGGCGGGTCCATCCGCATCCCGTCCAGCGTGTGCGGGCTGTTCGGGATCAAGCCGTCCCGCGGCCGGGTGTCCGCGGGCCCGATTGTGCCGGATCTTTTCGGCCTGGCCGTGAACGGCCCGATCGCCCGGACCGTAGCTGACGCCGCGCTGCTGCTGGACGTGATGAGCGGCAACTATCCCGGCGACATGTACACGCTGCCGCCGCTGCCGGACGGTGAGACGTTCCTCGGGCACGCGCGCCGGGCCCCCGGGAGGCTGCGGATCGGCCGCACCCTGATCCCGGCGGTCGAGGGTGCGACCGTGCACCCGGACTGCGTAGCCGCCTACGAGCAGGCCAGCACGCTGCTCAGCGAACTCGGCCACGATGTGGAGGACGTGACGCTCCCGGTCGGCGCGGACGTGGTGCCGTTCTTCGAGACGCTCTGGTACGCGCACGCCACGCTGGCCCCCGTCGATCCGGCCCGGGAGGACCGGCTGCTGCCGTTCACCCGGTACATGCGCGAGCGCGGCCTGGCCGTCAACGCGAGCGAGCTGATCTTCGCCCAGGCCTACCTGCAGGCCGTGCTGCGTCCTGGGCTGGCCCTGATGAACACCTACGACGCGATCCTCACCCCGACCCTGGCCGCGCCGCCCGCCCCGGTCGGCTACTTCACCGAGGTCGACCCGGCCGAGAACTTCGAGCGGCAGAAGCGGTTCACCCCGTTTACCGCCGCCTACAACCTCTCCGGCCAGCCCGCCGTCAACGTCCCGCTCTACTGGAACGACGATGACCTGCCCATCGGCATCATGCTCGCGGGCCGGATCGGTGACGAGGCCACCCTGATCTCGCTCTCGGCCCAGCTCGAAGAAGCCCACCCGTGGCGGGACCGGCGACCGCCGCTGAGATAGCTTCGTCGGATGCGGATGGTCCGGCGGCGGCGTGGCGCCGGCCGCATCGTCAACGTGACCGGCGCCTTGCTCGTCTCGGGGCTGCTGCTGTACGTGCTCGCGGCCGGCTTCGGGACGGTGCCGCCACTCGGTGCGGCCCTGGACCCCGGCCGGGGCGCGTGGACGTCAGCCACCGGTGGCCAGCGGCCCGGGTCCGGGTCGTTGCACCTGGCCGGCCTGGGCCACCCTGTCTCGGTGTCGTTCAGCGCCCAGGGCGTCCCGTCCATCCAGGCCACCAGCGGCCACGACGCCTATCTGGCCCTCGGCTACGTCGAGGCCAGGTTCCGGCTGGCCGAGATGGACTCCGAGCGGCGCCTGGGCGAAGGGCGGCTGGCCCAGCTGGCCGGCCCGGGTGAGCTGGCCTCGGACCGGTTCGAGCTGCGACTGGGCCTGCTGCGCACCGCTCAGCGGGAATGGGCGGCCACGCCCCGGTCCGGCCCGGCCGCCCGCGCCCTGCTCAGCTACGCCCAGGGCGTCAACGATGACATCGCCCAGGTCCGGGCTCAGGGGGACTGGTCGGCCGAGTTCTCCCTGACCCGCGTGTACCCGGGCGCCTGGACTCCGGTGGACTCCCTGGTCATCCAGGGCGTGCTGACCCAGGAGCTGGACTTCACCACCACGCCGCTGGATTACGCGCTGCTCGAGCGGTCGCTCGGCGCGGCCCGGACGATGGCCTGGTTCCCGGTCGAGCCGCCGAACCAGCAGAGGCCGTTCGACCCTGGCCCCTACCGCGACCCCCGGCTGACCCAGGTCCCCGCCGACCTGGCCAGTTCCGCCCCGGTGGTGACCACCGGGACGAGCTCGGACGTCTCGCCCCCACCGGTTGGGCCATCGTCATCGGCGGTCAGCGCGGCGGCGGGTCAGCTGCTCGCCCAGCTCAGCCGTCTCCCGGCCGGGCTGGTCCACCGGCAGCCGGACAGCAACGCCTGGGCGGCCAACGGACCCGCGGTCGACGGGCACGGCGCCATGCTGGCCGGCGACCCGCATCTGCCGCAGACGCTGCCGTCCATCTGGTACGAAACGGCCGTGTCCGCGCCCGGCCTGGACGTCAGCGGGGTCACCATCCCTGGCGTCCCCGGTGTTCTCATCGGGCACAACCAGCACATCGCGTGGTCGCTGACCGACACCCAGAACCAGGCCGTCCTGTTCTACGCCGAGCAGACCAGCTCGCGCCATCCGGGCCAGTACTACTGGCGGGGTGCCTGGCGGCCGATGACGAAGGTGCGTTACACGATCCCGGTGCGCGGTGGCTCGGCGGTCTCGCTCACCGTGGACATCACCGTGCACGGCCCGATCATGACCGAGGCCGGGCAGACCATGGCCGTGGACTGGATGGGCAACGTCCCGTCGCCGGACCTGAGCGCTCTGATCGGCATCAACCAGGCCCGTGACTTCGGCGAGTTCCGGGCCGCGCTGGCCGGCTGGCACGCGCCGACCCAGAACTTCGTCTACGCCGACGACCAGGGCCACATCGGGGAGATTTCGGCCGGTTACTACCCGCAGGTTGCCCACGGCGACCCGTGGCTGCCGCTGACCGGCACCGGCACCGACGACATCGACGGTGTCATCCCGTATCCGGCGGTGCCGCAGGTCTTCGACCCGCCCGGCCACGTGCTGGCTACCGCCAACCAGAGGCCGGTCGGCCCCTCCTATCCCTACTACATCGGCACGACCGCCGATTTCTTCGACAACAGCTTCCGGGCCAATCAGATCTACGCCGGGCTCCGCGGCCGCTCCGGCCTGCGGCCGGCCGACTTCACCGCGCTTCAGGGCAACGTGACCGACAACCTGGCCGCCGCCGTGGTGCCGAAGCTGATCGCCGCGGTGCGCCAGTCTGGTCACCTCAGCCCGCAGGACCAGGCGGCCGCGCGGTTGCTGTCCAGCTGGGACGGCAACATGACCCAGAGCTCGGCCGCGGCCTCGGTGTGGTGGACGTTCTGGGGCGACTACCTTTCGGCCGCCTTCCAGCCCTGGTGGACGTCGCGGCATGTCCCGGTGGGCAGGGACCGGGATGGTCTGGCTCTGTCGTCCTGGCCGACCAGCCTGACCGAAGACCTCGCCGCCTGGACCACCGGCTCCGCGCCGCCGTCGGCGTTCATCCTGCCGTCCGGTGCGCACCGCACGGCGGGCCAGGTGATGCGGCAGGCGTTCGGCGCCGCCGTGGCTCATCTTGCGGCCAAGCTGGGCGGGGCTCCGGCCACGTGGAGCTGGGGGAAGCTGCACACCCGGCAGTTCCCGTCCCTCACCGGGGCGGACGCCCTGGGGTACGGTCCGCGAGCGTCCAGCGGGGACGGCTGGACCGTGGACGCGGCCGAGGGCGGCCTCAACTCAAGTGTCGGCCCGAGCTGGCGGATGGTGGTGGACTTCTCCGGCTCAGGCGCGGGCGCCCCCCGGACCGGGCCGGATCTGGCCGAGGGGGTGTACCCCGGCGGCCAGAGCGAGAATCCGGCATCACCCTGGTACGACGACCTGATCAGCCGGTGGTGGGCGGACCAGTCGCTGCCTATGCCCATCCCTGGCCGGTCGGCCGGGTCGCTCCGCTGGGTCTTGTACCCCGCCGTCCACACGGGTCAGCCGGCCCATGGCTGAGCTGCGTGGGCTCGGCCGGCGGGGAAGCTTCCGGTTCGGCTCGACCCGAAGTCGCGTCAGCCCCAGATGGTGGCTGGTCACCGTGCTGGCCGGGGCGCTCGTTATCGCAGGCGCCGCCGAACTCGGGCTGTGGTTTGTCCCGTTCCTGGTCGGCCTGGCCGCGGGCCTGCTCCAGCCCCGGCTGGACTGGCGGCTGCGTCACACCCTGCCCGCCGTGCTGGCCATGACCGTGGTCGGATGGGGTGTGCCGCTGTACTGGCCCGCGCTGATCCAGGATCAACCGGCTGGCGCGACCGCGCGTGTGATCGCCGCACT
>DASWVA010000503.1:0-5257 GCA_036401415.1 Streptosporangiaceae bacterium | reverse complement strand
GGGTCCACTGCCTGTGCCCGCAGGGGGTGCGCACGGCCATGCTGGCCGGTGCCGGGGCGGCGGGCGATGTGGTGCTGCGGGAGTCGGCCATCGAGCCCGAGGCCGTGGCCGAGGCGGTGTGGTCCGGGATGGCGGCGGGCCAATTCCTGATCCTGCCCCACCCCGAGGTCGCGCAGTACTACTCGGCCCGCGCCGGGGACACGGACAAGTGGCTGCGCGGCATGAACCGCCTGCAACAGCGCATCGAGCAGAGCTGACCGGAGGTCCGCGGTGAGAGCGTGGCAGGTTCACCAGTTCGGCGAGCTGCGTGAGGTGCTCACGCTGGCCGATGACGTTCCCGACCCCGAGCCGGGTCCCGGCCAGGTCTTCGTCCGGGTCCTGGCCGCGCCGGCCAACTTCCCCGACGTCCTGATGTGCCAGGGCACCTATCAGGTCAAGCCGCCACTCCCGTTCACGCCCGGGGTCGAGCTGTGCGCCGAAGTGGTCGCGCTCGGCCCCGGCGTGACCGGGCTGACGCCCGGGGACCGGGTGGTCGGGGTGGCCGCGATGCCCGCGGGCGCGTTCGGGGAGGTCGCCATCATGGATGCGGCGGCCGCCTTCCCCGCCCCCGGGGGGTTCGACGACGCCGAGGCGTCCGCGTTCTACATCAGCTACCAGACCGGATGGTTCGGCCTGCACCGGCGGGCCCACCTGGCGCCGGGTGAGACGCTGCTGGTGCACGCGGCGGCCGGTGGGGTGGGCAGCGCGGCGGTCCAGCTCGGAAAGGCGGCGGGCACCCGGGTGATCGGCGTGGTGGGCGGCCCGGATAAGGCCGCCGCGGCTCGCGCCCTCGGGGCTGACGTGGTGGTTGACCGCCACCGCGAGGACTTCGTCCCGGTGGTCAAGGAGGTCACCGGGGGCCGCGGCGCCGATGTGGTCTATGACCCGGTGGGCGGGGACGCCTACGATCGGTCCACCAAGTGCATCGCGTTCGAGGGCCGCATCCTGGTCATCGGGTTCGCGGGCGGCCGGGTGCCGACGCCGGCCCTCAACCACGCCCTGATCAAGAACTACTCGATCGTCGGCCTGCACTGGGGGCTGTACGGCGTCAAGGAACCCGCCGCGCTGCGCGAGTGCCACGACCAGCTGCTGGAGCTGGCCTCCGAGGGCGCGATCAGGCCGCTGGTGAGCGAGCGGCTGGGGCTGCCCGACGTGGCCGACGGCCTGCAGCGGCTGGCCGACGGGATCACGACCGGGCGGCTGACGTTCCTGCCCTGAGCAAGAAAGTGAAGCGGTGATGAGTGAGACGGACGTTCCCGGCCTGGATCTGAACGCGTTCGCGGCGTACTTCGGGCAGGCCCACCCGGACGCGGTGAGTGGCCCGCTGCGGGCCAGCGTGCTGCCTGGCGGCAAGTCGAACATCACCTACGACGTGACCGACGGCGAGCACCATTGGGTGGTCCGCCGTCCCCCGCTGGGCCACGTGCTGGCCACGGCGCACGACATGGCCCGGGAGTACCGGGTCATCAGCTCGCTGGCCGGCACGACCGTGCCCGTTCCGCGGACCTGGCTGCTGTGCGAGGACCCGGCGGTGATCGGGGCGCCGTTCTACGTGATGGCCAAGGTCGCGGGGACGGCGTACCGGACCGCGCCTCAGCTGGAGGCGGTCGGGGAGGAACGGACCCGGGTCATGGCCACCCGGATGATCAACACGCTGGCGGACCTGCATGCTGTCCAGCCGGACGCCGTCGGCCTGGCCGACTTCGGCCGGCCAGAGGGTTTCCTCGGACGCCAGGTACGCCGCTGGAAAAAACAGCTCGACTCCTCCCGCAGCCGTGATCTGCCCGGTGCCGACGAGCTGCACGCCGCGCTCGAGGGCCGGGTCCCGGCCGGATCGGAGGTGGCGATCGTGCACGGCGACTACCGGCTGGACAACCTGCTGATCGGGGACGGCGACCGGGTCACGGCCGTGCTGGACTGGGAGATGGCCACGCTCGGCGATCCGCTGACCGACATCGGGCTGCTGCTCGCCTACCACCAGCTGGCCCACCTGGACACCGGTTACGCGGTGGCGGACGCGGCCACCGCACCGGGTTTCCCGGATGCGGCCGAGATCACCGACGCCTACGCCCAGCGCAGCGGCCGGGATCTGTCCCACCTGGGTTTCTACCTGGGCCTGGCGTACTTCAAGATCGCCGTCATCTGTGAGGGCATCTACTACCGCTTCACCCTCGGCCAGACCCTGGGCGAAGGTTTCGGGGACATCGGCGCCGCGCCGGAGCCCCTCATCCAGGCCGGGCTCGCCACGATGAAGGAGTACTCCTGATGGATTTCCGCTTCGACGACGTCACCACCACGATGCGGGACAAGCTGCTGGCCTTCATGGACGAGAAGATCTATCCGGCCGAGCCGGTGTTCGCGGAGCAGCTCCAGGCGCTCAGCGAACGGTGGGCGTGGACGCAGGTGCCCGTCCTGGCCGAGCTCCGCGCCGAGGCCCGGGCCCGGGGCCTGTGGAATCTTTTCCTGCCCGGTGAGCACGGCGCCGGGCTGACCAATCTGCAGTACGCGCCGCTGGCCGAGATCACCGGGCGCAGCCTGAGCCTGGCGCCCGCCGCGCTGAACTGCTCCGCCCCGGACACGGGCAACATGGAGCTGCTGGCCGAATTCGGCACCGATCAGCAGCGTAAGACCTGGCTGCAGCCCCTGCTGGACGGTGAGATCCGGTCCTCGTTCGCGATGACCGAGCCCGAAGTGGCGTCCTCCGACGCGACGAACATCGCCACCCGGATCGAGCGGGACGGCGACTCCTACGTGATCAACGGCCGGAAGTGGTGGATCACCGGCGCGCTCAACCCGGACGCGAAAATCTTCATCGTGATGGGCAAGACCGATCCGGACGCGGCCCGGCACCGCCAGCAGTCGATGATCCTGGTTCCCCGTGAAACGGCCGGCCTGACCATCAGGCGGGGCATGCAGGTGTTCGGCTACGACGATCACGAGCACGGGGGGCACGGCGAGCTGGAGTTTCGCGATGTCCGGGTGCCGGCCAGCCACCTCATCGGGGCCGAGGGGGACGGGTTCGCCATCGCCCAGGCCCGGCTCGGCCCGGGCCGGATCCACCACTGCATGCGGTCCATCGGCGTGGCCGAGCAGGCCGTCGAGCTGATGTGCCAGCGCGCCCTGAGCCGGACGGCGTTCGGCAAGCCCCTGTCCGACCAGGGGGTCATCCGCGGCTGGATCGCGGAGGCCCGGGTGCGCATCGAGCAGCTGCGGCTGCTGGTGCTGAAGACCGCCTGGCTGATGGACACGGTGGGCAACAAGGGCGCCCACGGCGAGATCCAGGCCATCAAGATCGCCACCCCCGAGACGGTCGAGTGGATCCTGGACAAGGCCATCCAGGTGCACGGGGCCGCGGGCCTGTCGCAGGACTTCCCGCTGGCCGCTGCCTTCGCCGGCATCCGGACCCTGCGCTTCGCCGATGGGCCGGACGAGGTGCACAAGAACTCGCTGGCCCGGGCCGAACTGAAGCGGCACGCCCCGGCCGCGGCGGGCTGAGCCGGGCCCGTTCCGCCTTCCGCGCACCCTGTCTGCCGGGGTCGGGGAGATCTACAATGCGCTAATACGCTCTAGGCCAGAGCGATAAGGAGCGCACATGGGCGGGATGCCAGGCCGATCCGGGTGGATCGTCGTCGGGGTGGACAACGGCGGTACCGCCAATAACGGCACAGCCCTCGACGCCGGGGGGCGTTTCCTGGTCGACCGCATGGCGGAGATCCCGAGCTACGTCCGGGAAGGCCCGGGCAAGGCGGTGCAGGCGCTGGTCGACTCCGTGGACCACGTGCTGCGCCTGGTGGACCGGCCCCGGTCCGCCGTCCGGGCGGTGGGCCTGGACACGCCCGGCCCGGCCAGTGCCGACGGGGTGCTGTCCTCGCGTGGGGCGACCAACTTCGCCAACCCCGAATGGTGGGGCTTCGACATCCGTGGCGCGCTCGAGGAACGCCTCGGCCTGCCCGTGGTCTACAACAACGACGGCAACGCGGCCGCGCTGTACGCGCACCACACCCGTTACGGCGACCAGTCCGGCCAGCACAGCTCGGTGTCCGCCATCGTCGGCACCGGCCTCGGCGGCGGGGTGGTGGAGTGCGGCCGGGTGATCGGCGGCGCCGCGGGGATGGCCGGCGAACTCGGGCACGTCCCGATCCCGATGACCGGGCTGCTCGAGGACGGGCAGCCGGTACCCCAGTGCAACTGCGGGCAGCCGTGCGACGTCGAGAGCGTGGCCTCGCTGACCGGCATCGAGAACAACCTGCTCCCGTTCTGGCTGACCAGGTACGCCGATCACGAGCTGGGCCGGGACGTGTCGCTGCACAAGGCGGCGAAGCTGGTGCGCGGCTTCGGCGAGGCCTCGGACGAGATGGCCCTGAAGATCTTCGAGCAGCAGGCCATGGCGCTCGGCCGCCTGTTCACGATCGCGGCCAACTTCACCGACCCGGGCGTCTACTTCGTCGGCGGGGGCGTGGTCGAAGCGCGCCCGCACTTCCGCGACTGGTTCTTGTCCCGGGTGTGCGCGTCCACCGTGCTGCGGGTGGAGCAAGCTCAGGCCGCCGAGTTCGCGCTGGTGCCCGACCTGGACATGGCGGGCGCGCGGGGCTCGGCGGTGGCCGCCCGGGACTGGCTGCTGCGCGGCTGAGCGCGGCGGCCCGGACGAGGAGCCAGCCCGTGGGTACGATCCTGGCCCTGGCGGCCGCGGTGCTCTACGGCTCAGCTGACTTCCTCGGCGGCGCCTCCGCCCGCCGCGCCCGTCCGGTCGACGTCCTGGCCGTGGCCACGTCCGCGGGGGCCGTGGTCGTCGTGGTGGCCGGGCTGCTGTTCTTCTATCTCGGTTCTCGGTCGCGCCGATGAGCGTGGTGGCGCCGGTGTCGGCTCTGGCCTCGACCCTGCTCCCGCTGGGGGTGGCGGTCGCCCAGGGCGAGCGGCCCGGCCCGTTCGTGGTCGCGGTCGGCGCCGTCTGCCTGGTCGCGGTGGTCCTGGTCAGTCTGGAAGCTGGTCCGGGCGCCGCCGGAGACGGGCGGTCGCTAGCCCACCGGCTGCGGGGCGCCGGCTATGGGCTGGCCTCCGGCGTGCTGTTCGGGCTGTTGTTCCTGTTTCTGCGGAACGCGGGGACCTCGGGAGTGCTCGGGCCGGTCGCGGTGGCCCGGACGGCCGGCGCCACGCTGGCGGCCTGCACCTGGCTGCTGACCCGGGGGACCCGGGGGCCAGCCGGCCTGCGTCCCGCGCG
>DASWVA010000502.1:0-2953 GCA_036401415.1 Streptosporangiaceae bacterium | reverse complement strand
CGGCAGGCCCATGTCGGCCCGGGTCAGCGAAGCCCCCAGTCGCGGGTCGGTCGCCGCCTCCGCGCCCGGCGGCACCCCGCCGCCACCGCCGTCGATCGCGGTCCCGGCCAGCACCGCATAGCGCCGCCGGCGCCGGCGGCTGGCGTTGCCCGGGCCGGCGTCGGCGGGCAGGCCCGGAGGGGTGGCCTGGGCCGGCAGGCCCATGTCGGCCCGGGTCAGCGAAGCCCCCAGCCGCGGGTCGGTCGCCGCCTCCGCGCCCGGCGGCACCCCGCCGCCACCGCCGTCGATCGCGGTCCCGGCCAGCACCGCCCCGTTGAGCTGGGCGTCCAGCCGGGAGTCGGGGCCGGGCGAGGCGGGCAGGGCGCTGCGCAGCTGCCGGGCCCGGTCCGCCACCCACCGGGCACTCTGCGGCCGCTCTTCCGGCTGCTTGGCCAGCATGGTGAGAACCAGATCCGCGATCGGGGCCGGCACGTAATCGGGTAGGGGGGGCACCGGCCGGTGCATGTGCGCGACCGCGATCGCGACCGGGCTCTCCGCGGTGAACGGCGGCGCGCCGGTCAGGCACTCGTACGCCACCACGCCGAGCGAGTAGATGTCCGAGGCCGACGTGATGGTCCCGCCGGTGGCCTGCTCGGGTGAGACGTAGCTGGCCGTGCCCATGACCATGCCCGTCTGGGTCAGGTGGGACGCCTGGGCCGCCCATAGGGCGCGGGCGATACCGAAGTCAGTGATCTTGGTGGTGCCGTCGCTGGTGACCAGCAGGTTGCCGGGCTTGATGTCGCGGTGCACGATGCCCGCCTCGTGCGCGGCGGCCAGCGCGTCGGCCGCCTGGCTCACGATACGGAGGGTGTCGGCGGCTGACAGCCGCCCCTCCCGGGCGATCATCGCGGACAGCGGCTCACCCTGAACGAGCTCCATGACCAGGTAGGCGCCCCCGGGCGGCAGGCCCTCGGGCCCCTCCTCCTCGTCCGCCATCTCGCCGTAGTCGAAGACCTGGGCGATGTTGGGGTGCGACAGCGAGGCCGCGTACCGGGCCTCGGCGCGGAACCGGGCCCGGAACGAATCGTCGGTCGCGTGCCCGGCCGAGAGCAGCTTGACGGCCACGGGCCGGTCGAGGAGCTCGTCGGTGCCCCGCCACACTTCGCCCATGCCGCCCACCGCTATCCGGCCGCTCAGCCGGTAGCGTCCGCCGAGCAGGTGATTGTTCACCCGTTCTCCAGGTACGACTTGAGGACATCGACGGCGATGGGAGCAGCCGCGGCAGCGCCGTAACCGCCACCCTGAATGATGACGCCGACCGCCATGGAACGGTTGCCGTTACTGGCGAAACACGTGAAAACAGCGTCGTTCAGACCGCTGTTGTTGACCCCGTTTTGGGCGGTACCGGTCTTGCCCGCGATCTGGACCCCCGGGATGGCGTTCTTGATCGCGTTGGCGGTGCCGTCCGGCTGGCTGACCACGTGCAGCATCATTCCCCTGATCTCGCTGGCCACGGCCGGGCTCACCGGCTGGCTCAGCACCGAAGACGAGCCCGAATCGACGATGCTGAGGTCGGCCGCCTGGACCTGCTGGACCAGGTAGGGCTTCATCAGCGTGCCGTTGTTGGCGATCGTCGCGGACAGCATCGCCTCCTGCAGCGGGGTGACCGTGTCGTCCTTCTGGCCGATGGCGGACATGGCGGTGAAGGACAGCGCCGGCTCCAGCGGGAAGTTACTGGCCACCACCGGGAAGGGGATGGCCAGGCTGGCGTTGTTGAAGCCGTACTTCTCGGCTTCGCTCTTCAGCACGGTCGATCCGAGCTGCATGCCGATGTTGGCGAATGCGGTGTTGCACGACTCGGTGAACGCGGTGTCGATCGTGGCCTTGCTGTTTCCCATCGTCCCGCATGCCTCGCCGTTGTTGTTGATCAGCCTGGTGCTGCTCTGCGGCAGGGTCAGGCTGGTCGGTGCGTCCACCACCGAGCCCGGATTGCCCCGGCCCTGACTGAACAGGCTGGAACTGGTGACGATCTTGAACGTTGATCCGGGCGGATAGGTGGCGCTGGTGGCGCGGTTCAGCAGGGGCTGGTTCTGGTCCTTCAGCAGCGCCCGGTCATTCTGGTTCAGCTGGGTGCCGTCCAGCACGGCCAGCTGGTTCGGGTCGAAGGACGGGTACGACGCCATGGCCAGGATCTTGCCCGTCGACGGATCCAGGGCCACCACCGCGCCGGACTTGCCCAGGCCCTTCAGCGCGTTCCAGGCCGCGTTCTGGGCCTTGGAGTTGATCGTGAGCTGGACCGTGGCCCCCTTACGGGGCTTGTTCGTGATCATGTCGATCACATTGCGCACCGCCAGCGAGGAGGAACTGCCGGTCAGCACCGAGTTTTCGGTCTTCTCGACGCCGGTGGCGCCGTAGAGCGCGTCGTAGCCGGTGACCGGGGCGTACTCCTGGCCCAGGGGATAGACCCGCTGGTACTTGTAGATGCCACCCACGGCCTTGGAGCTGGCGATCACCACCCCGTCCGAAGTGGTGATCTCGCCCCGCTGGTACTGGTACTGGGCCGCGAAGGCCCGGGAGTTTCCCGGCTTGTTGGTCAGGCTGCCCGCCTCGAACGCCTGCAGGTAGTTAACGTTGGCCAGCAGCAGCACGAACATGACCAGGACGGCGATCGAAATCCGGCGTACCGCCCGGTTCACGAGAGGTTCACCACCTGGGTCATGCCCTCGTCCTGGATCGGCTGCGGCGGCGGCCGCCGGGCGGTGTCGCTCAGCCGCATCAGCAGCCCGATCATCACCCAGCTGCCCAGTAGCGAGGAACCGCCCTGGGCCAGGAACGGGGTGGTGATGCCGGTCAGCGGGATCAGCCGGGTGACCCCGCCCACGATCACGAAGACCTGCAGGGCCAGCATGAACGCCAGGCCGCCGGCCAGGATCTTGGCGAACGGGTCCTTGACCGCCAGCGAGGTGGCCAGGCC
>DASWVA010000501.1:0-1761 GCA_036401415.1 Streptosporangiaceae bacterium | reverse complement strand
CCTGTTGATGGCTGAAGCCCAGCCGGGCCTGGTTGTTGAGGCTTGCGGCATCTCCAAGTGGTTCGGCGAGACCACCGCCCTGGACGGCGTGGACTTCGCCGTTCCCGCAGGCGTGGTACACGGCCTGCTCGGCCCCAACGGGGCGGGCAAGACCACGCTGCTGTCGGCGCTGTTCGGGCTGGTCCTGGCGGACGAGGGCACGCGCCGGCTGTTCGGGCGGACCCGGGCCGAAGCTGGCCCGAGCTGGCTGGACGGCGTGGCCGGTTTTGTCGAAACTCCCCGCTTCTACCCCTACCTGAGCGGCCGGCGGAACCTGCAGGTGCTGGCCGGCCTGGACGGCGGCGACGCCGCGGCCCTGGTCGACGAGGCCCTGGAGCGGGCCGGCCTGGCCGGCGCCGGCCGCAAGCGGGTCCGCGGGTACTCGCTCGGCATGCGGCAGCGGCTGGGCCTGGCCGCGGCCATGCTCCGGCGCCCCCGCCTGCTCATCCTGGACGAGCCGGCCAACGGCCTGGACCCGGCCGGGATCCGCGAGCTCCGGGCCACCCTCCGACGCCTGGCCCGGGACGGCGTGACCGTCGTCCTCAGCAGCCACAACATGACCCAGGTCGAGGACATCTGCGACTCGGTCACCGTGCTCCACCACGGAAAGGGCGTGTTCGCGGGCCGCCTGGACGCCATGCGCGCTGACGCCCCCGACCCGGTCTGGCGGCTCCGGACCAGCGACGACCCGGCCGCCCTGGAAGTCGCCCGGGACCTGGCCGGGGTCAAGGGCGAGCCGGGCCGCGACGGCGGCCTGGCCGTGTACGCGGGCCAGGACCGGCTGGACGACTACGTGCTCGCGCTCGGCCGCCAGGGCGTAGCCATCCGCGGCCTGGCCCAGGATGTCACCCCGCTGGAGGCGTTGTTCTTCCAGCTCACCGAGGAGGAACCCACGTGACCCTGGCCACCGGCCAGTGGCCGGCCTACGCCGGACCTCAGGACGGCGCGCGGCGCAGGTCCGGCACCCTGGCCGTGTGGCGGCTGGAGCTGGCCAAGCTCCGCGGCCAGTGGCGGGTCCGGATCGTGGCCGCCGCGTGCCTGCTCGGGCCGTTCGTGGTCGTCGCCGGCCTGCACGTGCAGAACGTCACCCCCAACGACACCCTGTTCGGGCAGTGGCTGCACACCTCCGGTTTCGCGGTCCCCATGGTCATCCTCGGCTTCGGCGGCCAGTGGCTGCTGCCGGCGGGGGCGGCCATCGTGGCCGGCGACATCTTCTCCGCCGATGATCATTTCGGCACCTGGAAGACGATTCTCACCCGGTCCCGGACTCGGGGCGAGCTGTTCACGGGCAAGTTCCTGGCCGCGCTGACCTTCGCGCTGGCGGCTCTGCTGCTGCTCACCGCGACCGGCCTGCTGGCCGCCCTGGTGGCCGGCCCCCGGCAGGTGCCCGGGCTGGGCGGCCAGCTGGTGCCGGCCGGGCAGGCCGCCGAGCTGGTCCTGGTCAGCTGGCTGTCGGTCATTCCCCCCGTGCTCGGGTTCACCGCCCTGGCCATCGCCGCCTCGGTGGCCAGCCGAAACAGCGTGATCGGTATCGGCGTGCCGGTGGTGCTCACGCTGGTGTTCCAGGTCGTGACCCTACTGGCGCTGCCCGAGTGGGGCCAGCAGGTGCTGCTCAGCACCCCGTTCCTGGCCTGGCACGGCTTCTGGGGGCAACCCGCCTACACCGGGCCGTTCCTGTGGGGCCTGCTCAGCAGCGGCGCGTGGTTCACGGTGTGCACCGCC
>DASWVA010000500.1:0-2574 GCA_036401415.1 Streptosporangiaceae bacterium | reverse complement strand
AGTTCGGCGACGCGCCGCTCGCTGGGGGTCAGTGCGTCCCAGCCGTGGCTGGGGCCGCGGCGGATGCTGTTCGGCCCCCGGCGGACGCCGTGCTGTTTCAGCCGGCGGTCCGCGCGCCCGGCATCCCAGGCCGCGCCCAGGCCGGAGTAGATGCGGACGGCCCGGGTGAGTGCGGCCCGGGCGGCAGTCACCTCCCCGTTCCCGGCCAGCCGGACCGCGGCCTCTTCCAGCGCGAACGCCTGCCGCGGAATCCAGCCGAGCTGTTCGTATCCGTCCGCCACGGCCAGCAGCTCGCGCGAGTCGTGGGCGAGGAGAGCCTGGCAGAAGCGGGCCGCAGCGGCCCGGCCGGGCGATCCGCCGGCGGCGGCGCCGGCCTTGCTGAGCGCGGCGGCGGTCCTGGCCGTCGCGTTCTGGCCGGCCGCCAGCGCCAGGTATACCAGGTAGGGCAGGCCGTCGTCCCGCTCGGTGGCGGGCAGGCCCGCTGACGCCGGCAGCCAGCCGGACATCACCGCCACGGCGCGGTCCAGATCACCGTCGGCTTCGGCCCGCAGGGCCTGGGCCTCGATCAGCGGGTAGCTGCGCTCCGGCAACGGAACCAGCCCGGCCGGGCGGCCGGCGATGGACGCGAGCTGGGCGTCGGCGCTCTCGCGGTCCCCGCGGCGCAGCGCGATGAGGGCGGCGATGCCCCGGCTGGAGCCGGAAGGATCTGTGCCACTCCCTTCCTGGTCCGCGCCGGCCAGCTGAGCCAGCGCGTCGTCCCAGCGGCCGTACCGGTAACTGAACTGGGCCGCCGCGGCCAGCATGTCCGCGCCACGGACGGTTCCGGCCCGCTCGGCCAGCCGCAGCCCTTCCCGCAGGGCGGCTTCGGCCTGGTCGGTCAGCCCGCACTCGGCGGCCACCGCGATGCGGTTGGCCAGCAGGATCAGCCGCAGGTCGGTCGATTCCGGATCCCGGCCGCGCAGCACGGCCAGGGCCGCTTCGATGTGCCCGGGCCGGCCGGCCGCGCTGCCGCACATGGCGGCCGCGTGCCGCGCCGTGGCGACAGCCAGCGGGTCACCCGACTCCGCCGCGGCCGCCAGCGCCGCGGCGGCCAGCTCGGCCGCTTCGGTAACCTGGCCCGCAGCCCGCCGCAGCAGCGCGGACCAGGCGGCCAGCCGGGCCTGCCAGTCCGCCGGCAGCCGGGGATCGGCGACCGTCCCGGTCGTGACGGCGAGCGCCTGGGCCGGCCGCCGGGTGCGGCCCGCGGACCGGATCAGCTGGATGCGCATCCGCGCGGCGAGCACCGGGTCGCTGGTGCGGCCGGCCACCTGGCCGGCCAGCTCGCTGGCCTGGTCGTCACGGCCGATCCAGAACAGCACCCGGGCCAGCTGGGCCGTGAGCGTCTCCCACTGCGGGTGCTCATCCCCGGCCGCGGCCAGGGCGCGGCTCAGCAGTTCCGCCGACACCTGGGGCAGCGTGTAGAGGGCGGGCTCGCCGATACCCGCCAGCCACGCCGGGACCCAGTCCGGGACCGGCCCGGGGACCGCCAGCAGGTGCCGGGCCACCGCGTGCACCCCGCAGTCGGCCCGGGCCAGATCACGGGCGATCCGGGCGTGCACCGCGCACCGGTCCGCCGCGGCGACCTCCGCCGCGAGGACCTGGCGGATCAGCTCGTGCCGGAACCGCAGCCGTTCCCCGCCCCCGCTGAGCACGCCGTCGGCGGCGGCCGTGTCCACCATGGCCGCCACCTCGATCACCGAGCGACCGGTCGCCGCGGACCACTCGGCGGCGTCGAACTCGTTGCCCATGAGCGCCGCGATCCGCAGCGCGGCCCGGGTCGGCCGGTCCAGCTGGCCGAGCCGGCGCCGGATGGCGGCCGTCAGCGAACCGGGCAGGGCCGTCACGTCGCGGCGCAGCTCGGCCACCCCGTCGGACACGTTCAGCTCACCACCGCGGGTCAGGCCGGCGGTCAGCTCCATCAGGTAGAGCGGGTTGCCGCCGGCCCGGGTCAGGGCCGTCCTGAGCCGGGGGCCGGGGACACCGCCCGCGACGCCGGCGGCCAGCTCGGTCACCCCGGCCGGTTCCAGCGGGCCCAGGTCGAGCACGACGCCGCGCTCGGCGGCCAGCTCCCGCAGCCGGCCCACCGTCGGGCGCCGTGGCGTGGGCCGCGCCGACCCGATCAGCAGCAGCGGGATCTGGCCCACCGCCCGGGCCAGCCGGTTCCAGGCGAGCAGGCTGGCCTCGTCCGCCCAGTGCAGGTCCTCCACGGCCAGCGCGACCGGGCCGTCCGCGCACCAGCGGTCCACCAGTTCCATCATTCGCTCGCTGGCGGCGAGCACGGGGTCGACCATGCGGGCCCGCCCGGCCGTGCCGTGCAGCAGTTCCGCGATCTCGGCCCGGGCCGGGTCGGTGGCCTGCGGCCCGATCCGCAGGCCGTCGGTCAGTGGCCGGAGCGGGAACGCCATCACCCGCTCGCTGGCCGCGCCCCGGAAGATGGTGACGCCGAGCCCGGCCGCCCCGTCCAGGAGCGCGCTGGTGAGGGCGGATTTACCGATGCCCGGCTCGCCCTGGAACCAGCACAGGGCGCCCTGCCCG
>DASWVA010000499.1:0-6196 GCA_036401415.1 Streptosporangiaceae bacterium | reverse complement strand
GCCCGGCGGAACGCCGGGGCGCGGGTGGCCGACGCCCGGGGACGGGAGGCCAGCAGCGGCATGACCCGCGGCTCGATCACGGTGGACAGCAGCACCGCGCTGGTCGACCTGGCCACCCACGGTGAGCTGTTGAGCTGCAGCAGGATCTGCTGCAGGCCAGCATTGGACGCCGCCGCCACCCGGCAGAGCACGTCGGCGGTGCCGGTGGTGGCGTAGGCCTCGAGCACGCCCGGGATCGAAGACAGGTCGCTGCGCAGCTTGTCCAGGGACCCCTGGGCGATCTCCAGGGTGACGAACGCCTGGACCGGGTAACCGGCGGCGGCGATGTCGACCTCCGGCCCGTAGCCGGTGATGACGCCGGCCCGTTCCAGCCGTTCCAGCCGCGACTGCACGGTGGCCCGGGCCACCCGGACCAGCCGGGACAGCTCCAGGGCCCCAGCCCGCGGGCGCTGCCGCATGGTGGTCAGCAGGGCCAGGTCCAGCGGGTCGAGCATGGGTTCGTCGGTCATGACATCTCCGTAGCAACGAGCTTGGCAATCTGTATAGCTATTGTGCCTCTCTTCCGGTCAGATTGCCCAACCTGGTCAGCCCGGAAGGACGTTGTTGCGCAGCTGCGGGCCGGGGCGTTCTGATGGCCCCACGGGCCGCCTCTCCCAACGGCGTGAGGGGCGGGCCGTGAACCAGCGGACGAGGACGACGCACGTGAACAGGGAGTGTGCGATGACCATCGACCAGAGCCTGACCAGCACCGCGAGCGGAGCGAGCCTGACCAGCACCGAACGGCTCGCGGAGCTCAGCGCCGACCAGCTCCGCCAGCTCGTGGGCCTGGTCGAGTACGACGCCGAGCAAGACCCGTTCCCGGTGACGGGCTGGGACGCGGTGGTGTGGGCGGTCGGCAACGCCAACCAGGCCGCGCTGACCTATCAGCTGGCCTACGGCATGGAGCTGGTGGCCTACTCCGGCCCGGAGACCGGCAACCGGGACCACCAGGCCTACGTACTGCGCAGCGGGGCGGTCCGCTTCGTGCTCCGGGGCGCGGTCGACCCCGGCAGTCCAGTCGCGGACCACCACCGGCGGCACGGTGACGGCATCAGCGACATCGCGCTCGAGGTGCCGGACGTGGACCGGTGCATCGCGCACGCCCGGGCCCAGGGCGCCACCGTGCTGGAGGAGCCGCACGACGTCAGCGACACCCACGGTACGGTCCGGACGGCGGCCATCGCGGCCTACGGCGAGACCCGGCACAGCCTCATCGACCGGTCCCGCTACCACGGCCCCTACCTGCCCGGCTTCGTCGAGCGCCGGTCAGCCCTGGCCCGCCCGGGCGGGGCCCCTGGCCAGCGCTACTTCCAGGCCCTGGACCACGTGGTCGGCAACGTCGAGCTGGGTCACATGGACGAGTGGGTGGCGTTCTACAACCGGGTCATGGGCTTCGTGAACATGGCCGAGTTCGTGGGCGACGACATCGCCACCGAGTACTCGGCGCTGATGAGCAAGGTGGTGGCTAACGGCAACCACCGGGTCAAGTTCCCGCTCAACGAGCCGGCCGCAGGCAAGCGCAAGTCCCAGATCGATGAGTACCTGGAGTTCTACCGGGGGCCAGGGGCTCAGCACCTGGCCCTGGCCACCGATGACATCATCGCCACCGTGGATGGGCTGCGGGCCAACGGCGTCGAGTTCCTCGACACCCCGGACTCGTACTACACCGACCCGGAACTGCGGGCCCGGATCGGCCACGTCCGGGTGCCCATCGGGGAACTGCAGTCCCGCGGCATCCTGGTCGACCGGGATGAGGACGGCTACCTGCTGCAGATCTTCGGCAAGCCGGTCGGCGACCGCCCCACCGTGTTCTTCGAGTTCATCGAACGGCATGGCTCCCTGGGCTTCGGCAAGGGCAACTTCCAGGCTCTGTTCGAGGCGATCGAGCGTGAGCAGGACAAGCGGGGCAACCTGTAATGGCGCACTACCGCGCGGTGGGCGACATCCCGCCCAAGCGGCACACCCAGCACCGCCAGAGCGACGGGTCGCTGTTCGCCGAGGAGCTGATGGGCGAAGAAGGCTTCAGCTCCGACTCGTCACTGCTGTACCACACCGGGGTGCCGTCGGCCATCGTGGACGCGATCACCTGGTCGCCCGGGGACCTGGCCACCACGGCCAACCACCCGCTCAAGCCCCGGCACCTGCGGCTGCACGACCTGTTCCCGGCCGAAGACTGGAAGGCCGCCGACCCGGTCACCGGGCGGCGGCTGGTGCTGGGCAACGCCGAGGTCCGCATCTCCTACGTGGCGGCGGCGGAGGCGTCCCCGCTGTACCGCAACGCCGCGGGCGACGAATGCGTCTACGTCGAGGCGGGCCAGGGCACCGTGCAGACCACGTTCGGCGCACTGCCGGTCCGGGCGGGCGACTACGTGGTGCTGCCCCGGTCCACGACCCAGCGCTGGCTCCCAGGCGGCGACGGCCCGCTGCGCTGCTACGTGATCGAGGCCAACTCGCACATCGCGCCGCCCGCGCGGTACCTGTCCCGTTACGGCCAGTTCGGCGAGCACGCGCCGTACTGCGAGCGCGACCTGCACGGGCCGGCCGGGCCACTGCTGGAGCAGGGCACCGACGTGCCGGTCCTGGTCAAGCACCGGTCCGCCCGGGGTGAGGTGGTGGGCACCCGTTACGTCTACGCCACCCACCCGTTCGACGTGGCGGGCTGGGACGGCTGCCTGTACCCGTACACGTTCAACGTGGCGGACTTCGAGCCGATCACGGGCCGGGTGCACCAGCCGCCGCCCGTGCACCAGGTCTTCGAGGGCGCCGGCTTTGTGATCTGCAACTTCGTGCCGCGCAAGGTTGACTACCATCCGCTGTCCATCCCCGTGCCGTACTACCACTCGAACGTGGACTCGGACGAGGTGATGTTCTACTGCGGCGGGGACTACGAAGCCCGGAAGGGCTCCGGGATCGGGCTGGGCTCGGTCAGCCTGCACCCCGGCGGGCACAGCCACGGACCGCAGCCGGGCGCGGTGGAGCGCAGCCTCGGAGCCGAGTCCTTCGACGAGCTGGCGGTCATGGTGGACACGTTCCGGCCGCTGGAGCTGGGCGAGGGCGGCACCGCCACCGACGACGGCGGTTACGCCTGGACCTGGGCGCGGGAGGCCCGGGCGTAACCGGCGGGACATCCAGGTACTCCGGCCGGTCCAGGGGTTCCTGGCCGGTCAGGACCTAAGGCCACCGTGTCCCGTTCCTGCCCGGCGGACAGGACGTGCGTCATCGGTGGCCGCTCCAGCAGCTCGACCAGGTGCTCGTCGAGCCGCAGCCCCTCGGAGGTGCCCACCGCGTGCAGGTAGACGTCCTGCCGGGGCAGGGCCAGCATCTCCGACGGGTCGTGGGCCACCGCGCCGCGCCCGGCCAGATTCACCCGGCGGCCCAGCGCGCGCAGCACGGCCGAGCTCATCCGGGTCAGGTCGAACAGCGGCTGGTGCCGGTTCTGCCGGGACTCCAGGTCGACCTGGGCCATGGCGGACAGGCCCACCTCGTTCAGCACGTCGGCCATCATCGCGATCTCGACCCCGTACCCGGTGGCGAACGGAATGGCGCACAGCAGCTCGCGCCGGGCGGCGAACTCGCCGGCCAGCGGCTGCACGAACCCGGTCAGCTCCGGGTAGAACAGGTTGAGCAGCGGCTTGGCCATCAGCTCGGTGACCCGGCCGCCGCCGTCCACGACCGACTTGCCGTCCTGGCTGAACGGCCGGCGGAACGCCGCCTTGCTGAACTGGATCTCCGGGTCGGTCAGCAGGGGGCCCAGCGTGCCGTAGACAAAGTGCTCACGGAAGTCCGTCGAGTCCGAATCGGCGAACATGACGATGTCACCGCGGGCCACCGACAGGCTGCGCCACATGGCGTCGCCCTTGCCGTGCGCGCGGCCGTACCCGGGCAGCAGGTCGTTCTCGGAGAACACCTCGGCCCCGTGGGCGCGGGCGATGTCGGCCGTGCCGTCCGGTGAGTCGGCGTCGACCACCACGACCTGGCCGATGAGCCCGGTGCGGTCGTTCAGCCGGGCTACCGTGTCCAGGATCGGGCCGATGGTGCCGGCCGTGTTCCTGGTCGGCAGGACCAGGGTGGTGGTGAGCGGCAGGTGGGCCGCGCCCTCGCTGAGGCCGCGGAAGTCCCGGTAGTGGAACGAGCGCTGCTCGAACCATTCCCACACAGTGATGTCCATGTACGGCTTTCGTTCCGGCCCGCGGAAGGATGAAGTCCTGCGGGGAGACTTGATCTGAACCGATTGGTCGCGGTGGCCCAGGCCAGTGCGCTGTACTCCGCCCGTCCCGCCCGATGACGCCCCGTAGGCGGAAAGCTGAGCTTACGCCAGCGTGATGGACAACAGGTGACCCCACATTGCGGCCAGGTAAAAAAGCAGTGCCGGCCGGGTGGGCCTAGAGTTCTCCACGTGATCACAGTTATCGGCGAGGCCATCGTCGACCTCGTGGTGTCCCCCGACTGGGGCTGCCACGCCGCGCCCGGCGGGGCGCCCGCCAACGTAGCCGTGGCCCTGGCCCGGCTGGGCCGGGACGTGTCGCTGCGCGCCCGCCTGTCCAGCGACGGATTCGGCTCGATGCTGCGCGAGTACCTGACCCGCAACGGCGTCAGCCCGCGGGACTTCGTGGACGCCACACAGCAGAGCACGCTGGCCATCGCGACGCTGAGCGAGGACGGGTCGGCGTCGTACAGCTTCTACGCGAACGGCACCGCCGACTGGGGCTGGCGGCCCACCGACCTCGGCCCACTCCCGGCGGACGTGGACGCGCTGTACCTGGGGTCGCTGGCCGCGGCGCTGCCGCCGGGGGCGGCCTACATCGAGTCGTTCACCCAGCTGGTGCGCAGCGCCGGCCAGGCCGTCGTCATCTACGACCCGAACCTGCGGCCCACCGCGACACCGGACCGCGACGCCGGGCGCCTCCGGGTCGAGCGGCAGCTGCGGCAGGTGCACGTGGCCAAGGCCAGCGCGGAGGACCTGGACTGGCTGTACCCCGGCCAGGCCATGCGCGAGGTGGCGCGCCGCTGGCAGCGGATCGGGCCGGATCTGGTGGTGGTGACGATGGGTGGCGACGGCGCGTTCGGGCTGAGCCGGGACGGCACCGAGCTGACCGTGCCCCCGGTGCCCGCCGAGGTGATGGACACGATCGGCGCGGGGGACGCATTCTCCGCCGGGCTGGTCGACGCGATGGCCGGAGAAGGGCTGCTCGGCCGGGCCGGCCTCGCGGCCCTGGCCGGGCTGGACGCGGCCCGGCTGGCCCGCCTGCTGACCAGCGCCAGCGTCGTGGCCGCGCTGACCGTGGAGCGGGCGGGCGCCGACCCGCCACGCAGGGCCGAGGTGCTGGAGCGGCTGGCCCAGCTGCGGGCCGGCCTGGCGGGGCCGCCGGACTCGCGTGACTGATGCTGGTGGGTGGCTGGTGTGGGTGCTCAGAGTTTTGGGAAGGGCTCGCTGAACTTGCGCTCGGAGAGCAGGGCCGGGGGGCCGATGATCTTGTTGTCAGGCGATCCGACCAGCTCATCGTCCTTGTTCGGGTAGTCGAACAGGGCCAGCACGTGCCGCATGGCCTCGAGCCGGGCCCGCTTCTTGTCGTTGCTCTTGACCACCGTCCACGGCGCGATCCCGGTGTCGGTGTAATGGAACATGGCCTCTTTGGCCTCGGTGTAGTCGTCCCACTTGTCCAGCGACTGGATGTCCATGGGGCTGAGCTTCCACTGCCGGACCGGGTCGACCTGCCGGATGATGAACCGGGTCAGCTGCTCGTTGCGGGACACCGAGAACCAGAACTTGACCAGGTGGATCCCGGACCGGACCATCATGCGCTCCAGCTCCGGGGCCTGCCGCATGAACTCGTAGTACTCCTCGTGGGTGGCGAACCCCATGACGCGCTCCACCCCGGCCCGGTTGTACCAGGACCGGTCGAAGAACACCATCTCGCCGGCGGCCGGCAGGTGGGTGACGTAACGCTGGAAGTACCACTGGCTCTGCTCGCGCTCGCTCGGTTTCTCCAGGGCGACCACGGTGGCGCCGCGCGGATTCAGGTGCTCCATGAACCGCTTGATCGTGCCGCCCTTGCCCGCCGCGTCCCGGCCCTCGTTGACGATGACGAGCTTCTCGCCGGTGTCCTTCATCCAGTTCTGCAGCTTGACCAGCTCGATCTGGAGCAGCCGCTTGTAC
>DASWVA010000498.1:0-2231 GCA_036401415.1 Streptosporangiaceae bacterium | reverse complement strand
GTGGATGTTGCGCTCGCTCTGCCCCACGAACATGTCGATGATGTCCGCGAACGACACCGACATGAACCTGGCCCCCAGCTCGCCGGCCACCGCCCGGGCGATGAATGTCTTGCCGCAGCCCGGCGGTCCGTACAGCAGCAGCCCGCCGCGCAGGCTCTTGCCGTAGAGCCGGCGCAGATCCGGGTTGCGCATGGGGGCCAGGAACGCGGCTTCGAGCCGCTGCTTGACCTGGTTCATGCCTGCCACGTCGGCCAGCTTGAGGGTCGAGCGCTCGGCGTCGTAGGCCTCGGCGGGTGCGCTGGCCGAGTCAGCCGAGGTCTCCTCGCTGCCCACGAACATCGGCGGCAGGACGTCCCGCAGCTCCGACTCGGCCTGGGACCAGTCGAACGCCGCTGGCGTCCCCTCCCGGCCCGGCCGGCCGGGACCTGCCGTCTGCGCCGGCGACCCGCCGGTATCCGTCTGCGCCGGCGATCCGGCGAGGTCCGGGGCTGACCCGGGGGTTTCCGCCGGCGGCGCCGGCGGCCCCGGCGGCTGCAGCATGACCAGCGCCTCGGCGTTACCCGGGTCCCGCTGCAGGACCGCGCCCACGTGCCTGATCGCTTCGTCCCGCTGGCCCGCCTGCAGCAGCAGGCGAGCCAGATGGACGCGCAGGGGCACATCGTCTGGCAGGGCCTCGACGGCCTTGCGCAGACTGGCGAGCACGGTGAGGTCGGGTTCCATGCGGCCGTCCGGTCTTGTCGCGATGGTTCAGGCTCAAAGTCAAACAGTACGGGGCCGGCGGCCCTGGGAGGGCCGGGCCAGCCCACATAAGGGGGTATCCGCCGTCAATCGGGCTCAACCCCGCCGGGACGTTCGCCACCCGGCCTTGGCCGGCCACCGTTCTGATGCCATCCTGTTGCCGAAGACCGCGACTGTCCGTCATGATGTGATAACGCCCTATAACGCCGTTAACCCGGACGCGGAGGACGAAATCGTAGAAACGGCGAGAAACGGGCAGGCGCCACCGGCCCCGGCTCGCAGAACGGCCTTCCGCGAAGTCTTCGCCATCGCGGAGTTCCGGGCCCTGTGGCTGGCGCAGATCCTGTCGGTCGCCGGAGACCAGCTGGCCCGGGTGGCCCTGACCGTGGTGGTCTACGACCGCACCATGTCGCCCCTGCTGGCCGCGGTCACCTACGCGGTGAGCTTCGTGCCCACGTTCATCGGCGGCGTGGCCCTCAGCGGCCTGGCCGACCGGCGTCCCCGCCGCCCGGTCATGATCGCCTGTGATCTCGTCCGGGCCGTGATGGTCCTGGTCATGGCGGTGCCCGGGACGCCCATCCCCGTACTTGTGGTGCTGCTGTTCGCGGTGACGCTGGTCGGCGCGCCCTTCGTCTCCGCCCGGGCCGCGGTCTACCCCGACGTGCTGCCGGGGGACCGGTACGTGCTCGGCAACGCGGTCACGCTCACCACCAACCAGCTGGCCCAGGTCATCGGCTTCGCGGTCGGCGGGACGCTGGTCGGGCTGCTGGGTACCGGGCCGTCGCTGATCATCGACGCGGTCACGTTCCTGGTCTCCGCGGTGATCGTCCGGTTCTGGACCCGCTGGCGCCCGGCGGCCCGGACCGCGGGCGCCCCGGTCACGGCGGCCGGCCAGCCGGTCGGCCGCCAAAACCGTGGCCGCCAGAACCGTGGCCGCTGGGACCACGGGCTGGTGGCCGGGACGCGGCTGGTCTTCGCCCGTCCGGCGCTGCGTGACCCGATGCTCTTCGGCTGGCTGGCCGCGTTCTACAACGCCCCCGAGGGCATCGCGGTCCCGCTGGCCCGCTCACTGGGCGGCGGCTCGGTCACGGTCGGCCTGGTGCTGGCGGCCGAGCCGTTCGGCGCGATCATCGGCTCGCTGGCCTTCAGCCGCCTGGTGGCCCCGGCCCGCCGGATGCGCTGGATGGGGCCGCTGGCCACCGCGGCCAGTGCGGTGCTGGTGCTGTTTGCCTTCCGCCTCGGGCTGCTGGCCGTGCTGGCCGTGCTGGCCGCGGCGGGCGTCTTCGCAGCCTTCCAGCTGGCCGCCAACGCGGCCTTCGTCCAGGCCGCCCCGCCGGAACACCGCAGCCAGGCTTTTGGTCTGGCCCAGGGCGGCATCAGCCTCGGGCAGGGCCTGCTCATGGTCCTGGCCGGCGCCGCCGTGGACCGCTGGTCCCCGGACGTCGTGATCGCCGGCTGCGGCGTCCTGGGCACCCTGGCCGCGCTCGCGCTCA
>DASWVA010000497.1:0-1931 GCA_036401415.1 Streptosporangiaceae bacterium | reverse complement strand
CAGCTCGCGGTTGACCGACTCGCGCTCGGCCAGCAGCTGGTCCATCTCGGACTGGCCGATGATCGACCGCAGCGAGGTCTGGGCCTGCTGCCCGATGGCGAACATGTAGTCCTGCACGTTCACCGTGGCCTTGATCGGGTCCACCACGCGGAAGTACACCACCGCGTCGACCCGCACGCTCACGTTGTCCCGGGTGATGCCGTCCTGGGCCGGGACGGTCATGGCCACGATCTGCATGTTGACCTTCTGCATGCGATCGCCGATCGGCCGGATGATGTGCAGGCCGGGGCCTCTCACCTCGGGCAGGACGCGCCCGAAGCGGTAGATGATGCCCTTCTCGTACTGCTGGACCACCCGGACGCTGCGCCCGGCCATGGTCAGGCCGACGATCGCCAGGAGCACGATGATGACAACGAGTGCTGCGACCACAGGGATCACCTCTCTCTTACACACCAGACTAGTGAGAAATACGTGTCGCGGCACCAAGGGGGGCGTCTTTAACAATCACCCGGCGGAGATAGCCTCGCAGTGATGAGCGCCAGGGATACGGATTGGGAGGGCGTGCGGCTGCACGTCGTCACGGGGAAGGGCGGCACGGGCAAGACCACGGTGGCCGCCGCCCTGGCCCTGGCGCTGGCCCGCGGCGGACGCAAGGTCCTGCTCATCGAGGTCGAGGGACGCCAGGGCATCGCCCGGCTGTTCGACTGCGCGCCGCTGCCATACGCCGAGCGCAAGGTCGGCATCGGGCTGGGCGAGCACGGGCGGCCCGGTGGCGACCTGTACGCGCTGGCCGTCGACCCCGAGGGTGCGCTGCTCGATTACCTGGAAATGTTCTACGGGATGCGGCACACCGGGCAGGCGCTGAACCGGTTTGGACTGGTCGACTTCGCCACCACGATCGCACCCGGCTTGTCCGACGTGCTGCGGACGGGTAAGGCCACCGAGGCGGCCCGGCGCCGGTCCGGGGACCGCGAGGTCTACGACGCGGTGGTGATGGACGCGCCGCCCACGGGCCGGATCGGCCGCTTCCTCAACGTCTCCGTCGAGGTGTCCGGCCTGGCCAAGGTGGGACCGGTGCGGGCGCACGCGGACACGGTGGCCAGGGTGATCCGCTCGCCGAAGACCGCCGTCCACCTCGTGACCACCCTGGAGGAAATGCCGGTCCAGGAGACCCTGGACGGCATCGCCGAGCTGCGCGCGCTGGGCGGCCTGCAGCTGGGCGGGGTGTTCATCAACCGGGTCCGCCCGGCCGGCGTGCCCGAGCCCGACCTTGAGGCTGCCGCGGCCGGGCACGTGGACGAGGCGGAGATCGCGGTCGGGCTCAAGGCCGCCGGGCTGGCGGACAGTCAGGCCCTGGCCGCCGGGCTGGGCATCGAGCTGGCGGAGCACGCCCGGAACGTGATGGTGCAGGAGCGCGAACGGCGGGAACTCGCGGCGGCCGGCCAGCCGCGCTACGAGCTCCCGGACATCGCCGACGGTATCGACCTGGGCGGCCTCTACCGGCTAGCCGAGGTGCTGCGCGGACAGGGCGCGGCCTGATGAACCCGCCGCTGAAGCCGCCGCCCACTCCACCCCGGCTGAACACCGACGCGCTCATCGACGACCGCCGCACCCGCATCATCGTCTGCTGCGGCTCCGGCGGGGTGGGCAAGACCACCACCGCGGCGGCCCTGGGCCTGCGAGCGGCCGAGCGCGGGCGGCACGTGGTCGTGATCACCGTCGACCCGGCCCGCCGGCTGGCCCAGTCGATGGGTCTCACCCATCTGGACAACATTCCCCGGCCGGTCGACGCGGACTTCTCATCCGGCGGCAGCCTGCACGCCATGATGCTGGACATGAAGCGGACCTTCGACGAGATCGTCGAAGGTCACGCCGACCCGGACCGGGCCGCGCAGATCCTGGCCAACCCGTTCTACCAGTCCCTGTCGTCC
>DASWVA010000496.1:0-4293 GCA_036401415.1 Streptosporangiaceae bacterium | reverse complement strand
CCTGCTCGCCTTCCGGCACGTCGACCTGCCGTCGGAGCAGTGCCACCGGGTCCTGCTGGCCATCTCCGCCGGAGACACCCGGCGGCAGCGGCAGCTGCAAGCCGGGCAGCATCTGCTGCACTGCCCGACCTGCGCGGCGCTCGGTGAGCCGCTGACCAAGCGCAGCGCGGCCCTCACCGCGTTCACCCTCCCGGTCGCGCTGCTGGCCCGGCTGCTGACCAAGGCCAAGGCTCATCCCGGGCCGGCCGCCGCGTCCGCCGCGGCCGGCACGGCGGCCGTCGCCACCGCCGTCATCGTCGGTTCGGGGGTGTTCTCGGCCCCGCCCGCCCCCGCCGCCGGCCACCACCAGCCGGCCACCCCGGTCAGCACCCCCCCGCCCGCACCGGCCGAGATCGCCGGGCTGAGCGCCGGGGGGCACGCCGTCACCACGCGGCGCCCGATCGGCGCCGCGGTCAACGGTCATGTGACGGGCGCGGGCGTCACCGTGCAGAGCGTCGTGACCCACAACGGCTTCTGGATCGGCTCCGCGGACCTGCGCGTCTGGGTGGAATTGACCGGCCCGCTGAAGCCGCTGCACATTGTCACCGGAGACCATCTGCGGTTCACCGGCACCGTGGCCGCCAACGGCTCCTCATTCCCGGCTCAGGCTGGACTGCGCGGGCCGGACGCGGCCCTGCTGGATCGCGAGGGCGCGCACATTGAGGTCGAGACGACCAGCATCCGGATCGAGCCATAGAAAAGGCCGCCCGACGTGGATCGCCGGGCGGCCTGAACGAGCCGGACCTACTTTTTGCGGGTCCGGGACGCTGCTTCGGTTTCGGTGTGGGTGCCGGAGGTCTTCAGCTGGCCGCTGGGGGTTTCCAGGTGAGCCCGGATGAACCAGTGGTACTGCTCCAGCTGCTCAGCCTGCCCGATGAGCATGTCCTCGGTCACCGGGTCGAGTTCCCCGACGGTCTCGATCGCCTTGCGGTGCGCTTCGATGACGCCGTCGTAAACGAGGTCCAGCGCGCCCAGGTGGGCCAGCGCGTCGTCGCGGCCGAGGGAGTAGTCATCCCAGGTCCGGCCCGCGACCAGGGCGCCCGGGGTCCCGACCGGGGATCCACCCAGAATAGCGATCCGCTCGGCGGTGTCGTCCACCATCAGGCGCACCGCGTCGACCTGCGGGTCGAGCATGGTGTGAACGGCGATGAAGTTCGGCCCCACCACGTTCCAGTGCACGTGCTTCAGGGTCAGGGCGAGGTCGTTGAGGGCGTTCAGCCGGTCCTGCAGGGTCTCGGCCACCTCAGATGCGTCCTGGTTCCCGAGCCCGGGGACGCCGAACGAATGCGGTTGCGCGTTCTTAGCCATGCGCGAGCGCTACCCGGCCTGCCAGCTGGTATGCAGCCGGCGGCCCGATTTCACGCCGTGACCGCGGACGCCGCCGACGCGCCGGACAGCTGGGCGGCCCGCCAGCAGTACCAGCTCAGCACGGTCCGGTAGGGGCGGTACGGCCCGCCGAGCGCGTCCAGCTGCCGGATCGTGGGGGTGGCAATGCCCCACGCGAGCCCGTACCCCTTGCGGATAGCCAGGTCGCCGGTGGGCCATACGTCCATCCGTCGCAGCTGGAACATCAGGAAGATCTCGGCGGACCATTTGCCGATGCCACGCACGGTGGACAGCCGGGCCACGATGTCCTCGTCGCTGACCCGGGCCAGGCGGCGGGCCTCTAGCACCACGGTGCCGTCCAGCACCTTGCCGGCCAGGTCCCGCAGGGACTCCACCTTGCGGGTGGACAGGCCGGTCGCTCGCAGCACCTCCGGCGGGGTGGCCAGCAGTCGTCCGGGAGTGACCTCCTGCCCCAGGGCGGTGATCAGCCGGCCGTGGATGGCCCGGGCCGCGGCCCCGGCCAGCTGCTGGTAGACCACCGAGCGGACCAGGGCGGCGAAGTTGTTCCCGGCCGGTGCAGGGAACCGGGGCAGGCCGGCCGCCTGGACCAGGCGCGCTAGCACCGGGTCCCGTTCGGCCAGGATCAATGCGGCCTGGCGGTGAGTCACTTTGCGGGTGCGCGCGCCGGAGCCCGGGGCCGGTGCAGCCATGGGATCAGCGTAACCGGTGAAGGATCACGGACCGTCTTCCGCGGACGGCTGGTCCGCGGACGGCTGGTCCGGGGACGGCTGGTCCGGGGACGGCTCGTCCGGGGACGGCTCGTCCGCGGACGGCTGGTCGTGGCGGCAGCCGGCGATCTGCGCGTTGATCTCCGCCCCGAGCAGCACCGCGAGCGCGGTGAAGTACAGGAACAGCAGCGCCGCGACCGGGGCCGACAGCGCGCCGTAGGTCGGGCTGTGGCCGATCGCGTAGGCCAGGTAGGCACGCAGGACAAATACGCTGGCCAGCCAGATCAGCATGCCCGCGATGGCGCCGGGCAGGTCGCGCCGCCACTTACTGCGGACCGGGGTCGAGACGTGGTAGAGGGTGGTCAGCAAGCCGGTGCAGACGACCACAATGACCGGCCAGTAGAGCACGTCGACGATGGGCTTGACCAGCTCCCAGATCGGGTGCGGCACCAGGTGGACGATCCACTCCGGCGCGGTGATCAGCAGGGGCAGCGCGACCGCCCCGGCCACCAGCGCCCCGAGATAAAGGCCGAACGCCACCAGCCGGGCCCGGACCGCGGACCGGACGTGCCGCATGCCGTAGCTGATGGAGATGGTGTTGACGTAGGTACTCATGGCCGTGGACCCGGTCCACAGCGCGAGCACGAAGCTGATCGAGATGATGCCGCCGCGGCCGTGCTGGACCACATCGGTCAGCACCGGCTTGAGCACGCTGTCCACGGCCTGAGGCGCGAGGAAGTGCCCGGCGGCCCGCAGGATCTTGCGTTCCACCTCGACCACGATGCGCGAGCCGAACAGCGGGGTCAGATAGCCGACCGCCCCCACCAGCACCAGGAGCAGCGGGGTCAGCGAGAGCAGGGCCCAGAACCCGGCCTCGGCAGCCAGTCCGAAGATCCGGTCCCCCCAGGCCTGCCCGGTCGCGGCCTTGGTGACCGCCCAGGCCCGGGGCAGGGTGTGGCGCGCCCGGAGGCCGGCGGCGTGGCGGCGGCGCCACGCCTGACGAAACGAGGGCCGGGGCTGGCGGTCCTCGGCCTCCCGGGCCCGGCGGTCCAAACGGGCCTGGCGGCGCTGGCCGACCGCGCCCGGCGTCGCCGAGCTGCCGTCAGCCGACACCGGCGCCTCCCGGGACGCGGGCCCCAGCCACCCAGCGACGCACGAGGGCCGCGGTGGCTGGTTCCCGGGTTGGCACAGCCAGCAAGCCTAAGCCCCGGCCGTAGCGCGGATTAGCTGACCCACGAGCTGGCCCACGAGCTGAGGCATGGCGGTCCTTGTCTGGAACTGTCTGGTGATTTCATGATAAACCGGCTGCTCAGCGCGGCCTAGCTGGCCGGGCGGTTCGCCCGCCGGATCTGAGACCCGGCCGGACCCGGCGACGGCCCCGCCGGATCCGGCGGCGGGAAGGCGCGGCGGGCAGCGAGCAGGACCAGCAGGCCGGCCAGCGCCAGCACCAGGCCGAACGCCGGCAAGATGGCCAGCAGCCCAGCATTGACCAGGAGCGATCCGGCCAGCGCGCCGCCGCCGATGCCGATCTGGAACGCCACCACGTACAGGGCCGAGGCGGTGTCGGTGGAGCGCGGCGCCACCCGGAGGACCACGGCCTGCAGGCACACCGGCAGGGCAGTGAAACCGGCGCCCCATAGCGCGACCGAGGCCACCGTGCCGGCGGTGGAACCGTGCGCGACCGTGGCCAGGGCGGCCAGCGCGACCACCACCCCGCTGACGCACGCCCCGTTGGCCAGGCGCGGTCTGCGGTCGATGAACCGGGCCGCGAGCACGATCCCGCCGATCCCGGCCGCCCCGTAGCCGAACAACACGGCCGACAGGCCCAGCCCGGACAGGCCCGCGTCCCGCCGGACCAGCGCGGTGATGTAGGTATAGGCGGCGAAGTGGCCGGTGACGACGACCACTGTGACCGCGCAGACGGCCAGCAGCGGGCCGCTGCGCAGCGCGGCCGGGACGCCGGCCAGCCGGTCCCGGACGCCGCCGGGCGCCGCACCGGTGGCGGGGCCGGTGGAAGGCCCGGTGGCCGGGTCGGTGGCGGGGCCGGTGGAAGACCCGGTTGCCGGGTCGGTGGCGGGGCCGGTGGAAGGCCCGGTGGCCGGGTCGGTGGCGGGGCCGGTGGAAGACCCGGTGGCGGGCAGGTCCGGGAGTACGCGGCGGAGCGCCACCGCGGTCAGGGCCGCGGCCAGGCCGAGGACGG
>DASWVA010000495.1:0-4853 GCA_036401415.1 Streptosporangiaceae bacterium | reverse complement strand
GAGACCGTGGCCATGGTCGGCCAGACCGGTGCGGGCAAGTCCACCCTGGTCAAGCTCATCGCCCGGTTCTACGACGTGACCGGCGGCGCGGTCCTGATCGACGGGATCGACGTCCGCAACTACGATCTGGCGTCCTTCCGGCACCGGCTGGGGGTAGTGCCGCAGGAGGCGTACCTGTTCGCCGGTACCGTGCGCGACGCCATCGCCTACGGGCGGCCGGACGCGCCGGACGCCGAGGTCGAGGCGGCGGCCCGGGCCGTGGGGGCGCACGAGATGATCTCCCGGCTGCCGGGCGGCTATTACCACGAGGTGACCGAGCGGGGCCGTAACCTGTCGGCCGGGCAGCGTCAGCTGCTGGCCCTGGCCCGGGCCCAGCTGGTGGACCCGGACATCCTGCTGCTGGACGAGGCCACGGCCGCGCTCGACCTGGCTTCGGAGGCGGCGGTCAACCGGGCCACCGAGGAGCTGGCCGCGCGCCGGACCACGATCGTGGTGGCGCACCGGCTGACCACGGCCGCGGCCGCAGACCGCATCGTGGTGATGGACGGCGGCCGGATCGCCGAGATCGGCACGCACGGGCAGCTGGTGACGGCCGGGGGCGTCTACGCCGGCCTGTGGGAGGCCTTCACCGGCGACTCGGAGCTAGTGGCCTGAGGCGGGCGGCCAGTGGCCTGAGGCGGTTAGTGGCCTGAGGCGGCTGGTGCGCTGGTGACGGCGGACACGCGGGCCGCGGCCAGGTTGAGGAAGCCGGTGGCCCGCCGGAAGACCTCGCCGACGGTGTAGTCCGCGAGCCAGGTCTGGTAGGCCCGGTACCGGGCCTGCTCCCAGGACCGGACGTCGTCCGGCAGCCGGCCGAACGTGGGCTCGGGGACGTGATTCCAGTGCCACTCTCCGGCCGAGCCGTGGCCGGTGGCCCCGGCGGGCGGGCTGATGAACTCGGCCCCGACCGACTCGCTGCTGGTCTGGTTGCGGACGAACCGCAGGCCGGCCAGCGTGCCCTCGATCGCCGGGCGCTGCACGGAAGTGTGGCCGTCCAGGACCGAGTCGTAGATGTCCATGTACTGCCGGATCAGCCGGGCGTCGATGATCGTGACCCACCAGACCGCCTCGGCCACGGCGATGAAGGCCACCTCGGCGTCCTCCGGGCCCTCCAGCGCCAGCCGCTCGGCCGCGTCACTCATGCCGGCCAGTGACCATTCCAGCGCCCGCTCCTCAGCGGCCGCGTCGGTCAGATGATCATGATTCCACCGGATGCGGCACTGCGCGGAGCAGAACCGCGCGTGCTCACGACGCGGCGTGAACATCACCCCGCACTGGGCGCAGCCCCGGTTCCCGGTCATCACTTAAGGTTACGCGGTGCCAGTTCGTGCTGAGCGGTCGCACGGTGAACGTTGCGTGGCCGGCTGACGAAAGGTCCGTGGTCCGGCCACGGTAAGGTCGCCACCGTGATTACGGGGGGCTGAGGAGCGCAGATGTACGGTCTGGCGTACCGGACGGTGCTCCGGCGGCTCCCGGCCGAGAGCGCGCACCGGGCCGGGTTCGGGCTCATCCGGCTGGCCGGGGCGATCCCCGGCGGTCCCGGGCTGCTGCGGCGCCGGTTCGGGCCGGCGGACCCGGTGCTGCGGGTGCGGGCGCTCGGGCTGGACCTGCCCGGGCCGCTGGGGCTGGCCGCCGGGTTCGACAAGGACGCCCGCGGCGCAGAGGCGCTGGGCGCGCTCGGTTTCGCGTTCGTCGAAGCCGGGACGGTGACCGCGCAGCCGCAGCCGGGCAACCCGCGGCCGCGGATGTTCCGGCTCCCGGCCGACCGGGCGCTGATCAACCGGATGGGTTTCAACAACGAGGGAGCCGCGGCGGCCGTGCGCCGTCTGGGTCGCAGCGGCCCTCCCGGCGCCGGAGGCCGGGTCGCGGTCGGGGTGAACATCGGCAGGACCAAGGCCGTCCCGCCCGAGCAGGCGGTCGCGGACTACGTGACCAGCGCCCGGCTGGTGGCGCCGGTGGCCAGTTACGTGGTGGTCAACGTGAGCTCCCCGAACACACCGGGCCTGCGCGACCTGCAGGCAGTGTCCACGCTGCGCCCGCTGCTGACCGCGGTCCGCTCAGCGCTGGACGACGCGGTACCGCGACGCCGGGTGCCGCTGCTGGTCAAGATCGCGCCCGACCTGGCCGATCCCGACGTCGACGCGGTCGCGGACCTGACGCTGGAGCTGGGGCTGGACGGGATCATCGCCACCAACACCACGATCGGGCGGGAAGGGCTGGCCAGCGACCCGGCCCAGGTGGCCGCGGCCGGGGCGGGCGGGTTGTCCGGGGCGCCGCTGCGGGGCCGGGCGCTGGAGGTGCTGAGCCGCCTGTACGCGCGGACCGGGGACCAGCTGGTGCTGGTCGCGGCGGGCGGGATCGAGACCGCGGACGACGCCTGGGAGCGCATCACGGCCGGGGCGACCCTCATCCAGGCCTACACCGGGTTCATCTACGGCGGGCCGGGCTGGCCGCGCCGGATCCACGACGGCCTGGCCGCGCGGGCCCGGCAGGCCGGGCTGACCTCGATCGAGCAGGCCCGCGGCACGCAAAACGGGGGCACCGGGGCGGCCGGGGGGCGGCGGTAAGCGCGCCGCGGGCAGCTCGGTGCGCAGCAGTTCGGCGGCGGACGGCCAGGTGAGGCCGGCCAGCAGGCCCGGTACGGCGGGACCGCAGGCGGCCAGCTTGGCGTCCAGGTCGGCCGGTGACGGCGGGCGGTCCGGGGAGCCGGGCGGCTGCGCGAGTTCGGTCGCCAGCTCGCGGCCGCTGGCCAGCCGGACCGAGATGGCCACGGTGCCGCCGAGCAGCCCGGCGCCGCCGGGGTCACCGGGGCCGTAGCCGGTCTCAACCGCGGCCATCAGGGCCCGGGCCGGAGCGCGGCTGACCGCCTCGTCGGTGAAGCTGGCGAAGCCCGGGTACTCGTCCAGGAGCGCGGCGGCGATGGCGTACGGCATGCTGAACTTGGCTTCCAGCCCGGTGCGCGGCCGGTCGTGGATCAGCGGCATGACGGTGGCCAGGGGCGTGGTCACCGTGACCCGCTCGACGCTGGAGTCCAGGGGGGCGCCCAGGCGGCTGCGAAGTTCGCGCACGGCCGCGATCGGGCGCTGCATGGCGTAGCAGCAGGGGTACAGCTTGATGGCCAGGCCGCCGGGCACGGCCGGTGCGCCGTCCACCCGGCCGGCCCTGCCCCCGATCAGTTCGAACCACTGGTCGACGGCTCGCGGGTCGGCGCCGGCGCCGGCCCGGGCCAGCGCCGCGGCGCGGACCCCGGCCTGGGTCGCGAACCCGACCTGGAGCGACTTGGCCTGGGTGCCGAACGCGGCTTGCACCCCGCCCGCGGCGGGCACGGCCAGGGCCACGGCCACGGCCAGCTGATCCGGGGAGAGGCCCCACAGCGTCCCGGCCGCCACGGCCGCCGCCGGGGCGCCCGCGGTGCAGGTGGCGTGCCAGCCCGCGGAGTAGTGCGGCCAGCCCAGCAGGGCGCCGAGGCGGGCCATCACCCCCGCACCGGCCAGGTAGGCGCGGACGGCGCGGTCGTGGCCGTCGGGCCCGTCCGGGCCGGCGGCCAGCACGGCGGGCACGATCACCGCGCTGATGTGGGTGGTCGAGGGGACATGCAGGTCGTCAAAGTCCAGCACGTGGCCGAGCGCCGACCAGCGGGCGGCGTCGGGCAGCGTGTCCGCGACCGGCCGGATCGGGTGCTCGCGGGCGGCCAGCGTGACCGCGAGCGTGTCGGCCAGACTGCGCTGGGCCAGTGCCGTGTCAGCCGGACCGGGCCGGTAGCGGACGGCCCAGTCCACGAGCTCGCCGGCCAGGTTCACGGTCGCCTCCTCAGGCGGGCGGGACGGCCGGTCAGGCGGACAGCACGGCCGGGACCTCGGCCGTGGCCGCGGAGCCATCACCGTCGGCAGCCTCGGCCAGCTGGCCGAGGCTGACGCCGACCGCTTCGGCCAGGGCGACCACGGTGAAGAAGGCCGGGGTGGGGATGCGGCCGGTCTCGATCTTGCGCAGCGTCTCCACGGGCACCCCGGCGAGGGCGGCGACCCCGACCATGCTGCGGTCACCGCGGGCCTGGCGCAGCGCGGCACCGAGGCGCTGACCTCGGGCGCGTTCCGCGGGGGTGAGCATCGGCCGGACCATGGTGTCATAATAATACCGGGATAGAAATACCGGTAGGAGACACCTGTGATCGAGCTGAAGACGCCCGCGGAGATCGACGCCATGCACGCGGCGGGGGTGGTGGTGGCGGACATCCTGGCCGCGGTGCGGGCCGAGGCGAAGGCCGGGGTGGCCCTGACGGCCCTGGACCAGACGGCCCGGCAGGTGCTGGCGGACGCGGGCGCGTCGTCACCGTTCCTCGGTTACCAGCCGAGCTTCGCCCAGAGACCATTTCCCGCGGTGATCTGCACGTCGGTCAACGACGCGGTACTGCACGGCATCCCGGACGGCTACCGGCTGCGGGACGGCGACCTGCTCAGCGTGGACTGCGGCGCGGTGCTGGACGGCTGGGCCGGGGACGCCGCGATCTCGCTGACGGTGGGCCAGCCCCGCAGCGCCGCCGCGAAGAGGGCGGACGAGAAGCTGATCGCCACGGCCGAGGCTGCCCTGGCCGCGGGGATCGCGGCGGCGCGGCCGGGGGCCAAAATCGGGGACATCTCGGCCGCGATCGGGACGGTGGGCCGGGCCGGCGGTTACGGCATCAACACCGACTTCGGCGGGCACGGCGTCGGGCACAGCATGCACGAGTCGCCGTCGGTGCCGAACGAGGGGCGCCCCCGCCGCGGGGTCCGGCTGCAGCCCGGGCTGGTCATCGCGATCGAACCCTGGTTCCTGGC
>DASWVA010000494.1:0-3231 GCA_036401415.1 Streptosporangiaceae bacterium | reverse complement strand
GGAGGGCCCGATCACCGAGAAGGCGGTCACGCCGATGCGCAGCTTCGTGGCCGCGCCGATGCGCTCGGGACGGCTGTTCCTGGCCGGGGACGCGGCCCACATCGTCCCGCCCACCGGGGCCAAGGGCCTCAATCTGGCCGTGGCCGACGTCACCGTGCTGGCCGACGCCCTCATCGACCTGGTCTCCGGCCGGGGTGCCGAGCGGGCCGCCGCCTACTCGGCCCGCTGCCTGGCGCGGGTCTGGCGGGCCAGCCACTTCTCCTGGTGGATGACCACCATGCTGCACGTGGCCGGCGACCCCATGGATTCCCAGCTGATGCAGTCCCAGCTGCGGTACGTGACCAGCTCCCGGGCGGCCGCCGCCACCCTGGCCGAGAACTACGTCGGCTACCCGCCGCTGGAATCGAGCTTCTTCTAGCCGATCCCCGCGTGGTGCCGCGGCCCGCGGGCCCGCGACCGCAGCGCGGCCAGCGCCGCGTAGACGCCGGTCTCGGTCAGCGTCAGCGGCCCGTGCGACGCCCGCTCGGTGTACAGCAGGTGCAGCGCCCACAGCCGGTGCCGGAGGCCGTGGATCTCGCGTCGTACCGCGTCGGACAGGTCGGTCCGCCCGCGGGAGGTCCACCCCTCCTCGGCGTGGATCCGGGCCAGGTGCCGGGTCAGCTCCTCATAGCCGGCCGGCCCGCTGACCAGCATGAACAACAGGGCCGCCTCGCGTACGGCGACGGCGAAGTCGGGCCGCGGGCCGTCGTCCGCGCCGACCAGGGCGGCCGTGCCGATCCGCCACCGCACCGCGGGGTTCTCGGCCATCAGCCGCCCGGTCCTGGTCAGCACCAGGCTGGTGCCGGCCCGCCGGATCGCGCCCATCTCACCCTGGGCCAGGCCGCGCAGCGTGTGCAGCGGGAACACGTCCAGTTCCTGGCGGAGCGCGCCGGGGAGCTGGTCCCGCCAGCCGAACGCCTCGACCGCCTCGGTGATGACCGCGGGAGGGATGTAGTGCCGGGTGGTCAGCTTCAGCCCGACGTCGGCGTGCCCGAGCAGCCAGCCCAGGGTGGGCAGCGCGTCGTCGGGCGGGACGGTCTCCTCCAGCAGCCGGGGCAGCACCGCCGCCGCCAGCCGGGACCGCTCGCCGGGCCGGCTGTTGGCCCAGGCGTCCATCCGCTCGGTGTGGATCCGGGACAGCCAGCTGTCACTCACGCCGGGCGCGTGATGGGCGCCGCTCCGGTGCCGGCCGCCTTCCCGCGTCACCGGGGTGGGCGGCGGGATGGTCAGCCAGCGGTCGATCAGCGCGGCCCGCTTGGCCCGCCAGCCCCGGGCGCCGGCCGCCAGCTCGCCCGAGGCGATGGCCAGCTCGATCGCGGCCGCGCAGGAGTCGTAGGCGGCCCGCTCGTCCGGTCCCATGACCGAGCCCCAGGCCATCAGGCCCGTGTCGGGTGGTGCGGTGCTGGAGTTCTCCACCGCCTCGGCGTAGGCGGCGATGCCCGCTTCGTGTCCCTGCCCGTACGCGGTGAGGATCTGCTCGGTGCCGGGGGACAGGCACACCTCGGCGTAGCGCTCCATGCCCACCATGGAGAACAGGCGGCCCAGGGCCCGGGTCACCGCGATCAGCTCGCCGGTGGTCATCGGCCACTTGACCGGCAGCGCGTACCAGACGAACTCCTGCAGCTTGAGCTGGGACACGGTCTCCAGGCCGGCGCCGTTGGTGAGCCAGCCCAGCGCCGCCTTCGCCTCGTCCGCCGCCTCCGGGTCCTCTCTGGCCAGTGCGCTGAGGGCCTGGGCCTCGGTCATCATGCGGCCAGTTTGCCGCAGGAACACCCCGCCCGGCTAGATACCGTGTCACGGTGACTGGAATCTACGACGAGCCTGAGATGTACGAGCTTGCGTGCGCCTACCGGGACGTCCGGGCCGAAGTGGACGCGCTGGAGCGCTGGTACGCTCGCCACACCGGGTGGGACGACGGGCCGGGCCGGGTGCTGGAACTGGCGGCCGGGCCGGCCGAGCACAGCCTGGAGCTGTCCCGCCGGGGCGCGCACGCGACCGCGCTCGACCTCAGCCGGGCCATGTGCGCCCGGGCCCGGGACAAGTCGGCCCGGGACGGCCTGAGCCTGGACGTGGTCCGGGCCGACATGCGGGACTTTCACCTGCCGCAGCCGGTGGACCTGGCCATCACCATGCTCAACTCGGCCTGCCACCTGATGACCCTGGACGACCTGGTGGCCCACCTGCGGGCGGTCAGCCGGGCCGTGGCACCCGGCGGCCTCTACGTCATGGAGCTGGCTCATCCGGCCGACTTCCTGACCCTGGTCTCGCGGACCAGCTCCGAGTGGGACAGCGAGGTCGGGAGCCGCCAGGTGCACGTCCGCTGGGGCGGCGGTGAGGACGTCATCGACCCGGTCACCCAGGTGACCCGGGAACACGTGCAGGTCACCGTGCGCGACGGGGCCGGGGTCCGCACCCTGGCCGACGTGGTCCCGAACCGGTTCTGGACCGGCACCGAGGTCGCCGCGGCCGTCCGCCTGGCCGGCGGCTGGCACGAGGTCGCCTGCTACGGCGACTTCGCCGACGGCGTGAGCGTGGCCGACCGCGAGGCCTGGCGCATGATCTTCGTGTTCCAGCGGGTCTAACCCGCCACCTGGCCCGGTCCCTGGCCTGGCGCGGGCCCCAGCACCCGGTCCAGGTACGGGTTGGTGAACCGGCCGCCCGGGTCCACCTCGTCCCGGATCCGCGTGAACTCCCCGAACCGGGGTACAGCTCGCGCATCCGGCCCGCGCCCAGCGTGTGCAGCTTGCCCCAGTGCGGCCGGCCGCCCACTCCGGCCACGATTGATTCAAACAACGCGAAGTACGCCGCATACGGCAGCCCGCGGTACTGGTGGATCGCGATATAGGCGCTGGCCCGGGCGTACGCCGTGGACAACCAGCTGTCGTCGGCCGCGGCCACCCGCACCTCGACCGGGAACATCACCGGGTCGGCCAGCTTGGGCACCTCCCGGCGCAGCTCGGCCAGCACCTCGGGTGCGGCCCCGGCCGGGACCGCGTACTCAGACTCCACGAAACGCACCGCCGGGGCGCCCGCCGCCCGGCCCGGCACAGCAGCCCGAAACCGGCGTTCTCCATCACCTCGTACTCATAGAACCGGCGGGCCGCGCTGAGCGGTGCCGCCGGCTGGCCGGCCGGGAGCCGGTTGTTCCGCTTGACCAGGGCGTTGCGGCCGTAGGGGATCCAGTAGAACTCG
>DASWVA010000493.1:0-1951 GCA_036401415.1 Streptosporangiaceae bacterium | reverse complement strand
GGGCCAGGTGGGCGGTGTCGCCCGCGGCGTGGTGTTCGTCACCACCGGGATCTTCCTCATCATTGCGGCCGCCGACGCCCAGCCCCAGCAGGCCAAGGGGCTGGACACGGCGCTGCGGGCCCTGACCCGGACCCCGTTCGGGCCGTGGCTGCTGCTGGTGGTGGCCATCGGGCTGGTCATGTTCGGCGCCTACTCCTGCTGTGAGGCCCGCTGGCGCCGCGTCCAGGTCCAGGACGACCCACCACGCAAGCAGGCTTAGCTGGTGGGAACGGGCGGCCCGGAAACGTGGTCGGGGCAAACCGCGCCGCTGGGGTGATAATGAAAAACATGCGCAAGGCCGCGGTCCTGCTGGCGTTCCTCATGCTGGTGCTGCCCCTGCTGGCGGCCGGGTGCGCCCGCATCACCGAACCAGCCTCAGCCCAGGTGCTGCTGGGCGCCCGCACCGTGACGGCGGGCTCCCAGCTGACCGGCCGCGTCGTGGTGGACAACCACTCCGGTCATGCCCTCCACGTCCGCGGCTGCGACTCCCTGGCGGTCATTGTCACCCTGTCCAGCCGCCGCTACCACCCGGCCCTGGCCGCGCCGTCCTGCGCCGGCACCGTGACCATCCCCGCCGGCCGGTCCGTCTACCCGGTCAAGGTCCTGGCCTCCTACCTGTCCTGCAGCGTCGGCCATGCCGACGGCGGCCTGCCCGAGTGCGGCTCAGGCGACGCGCTGCCCCCGCTCCCGGCCGGTACCTACCAGGCCACGCTCGGCGGCATAACCGGCGTCGCGGCCCCGCCGCCTGTTGACATCCGGGTGACCCGGCCCTGAGGGTGCCAAGTCAGACCGGCCCGTGCGGCGTACGATGAAGTGACGCTGAGCGCGGGCAGGGTGCCGGAGGCTGCGATGAGACGAACCCGGGTGGTGTGGAGCTCGTCCGTGGGCTCCCGGTTGGGCCTGCCGCCCCGCCGCCCCGGCCGCTGCCGCCGGGCCGTACGGACCGGCGTCCTGCTCGCCCTGATCGGGCTGATGCAGGTGGTTGGCCGTCCCCGCTGGCGGTTCGCGGCGATCGGCGTCGCGCTGATCATCCCCGGCGTCCTGCTGCGCGGCAGCTTCCCGGCCAGTTTGATTCTGCTCCCCGGGCTGCTGTCGCTGTTCTACGCCCCGTTCCTGCCCGGCGATTCGCACCAGAACTGCGCTCGCCAGGCCCAGCTACGGCGCGAACTGGCCGCCTACTCCACCCCAGCCGACCGCCGGGATCTGGAAGCCATCCTGGCGCAGTACCCCGACGGCGAGACCGGCGAACTGCGCGCCATCCTCGCCGGCCAGGCCCTGGCTGCCACCCGCCCGGGGGGGCTCCACCGCCTGCCCCGCTCCTGAGCCGGCCCGCGGATCGTGCCCGCCAGCGGGTGCGCTCTCCAGGAACGTCCCTGATCAACAGGCCCCCGGGCTGGTATGAGGCTATTGTCGGACACCGTGCGGCTCACCGGGACGGCCACTGCTCTAGCTGTAACGCTGTTCACAAGTGTCACGGTGGCGGCCTGCGCCGCTTCAGGCCCTTCGGCCCCGCGGGCGGCTGAGCCCGCCGGCTCTGCGCCGGCCCGCCCGGCTGCCTCACCCGGCCATCCAGCCCGGGAGGCGGCCACGGGCCCGCAGAGCGTGGGGTCGCCCGGGATCGCGCACGTGCCCCGGGCTTCGTCGGTGTCGGCCCGGGCGCCGGCCAGTTACGGAACCGGCATCGCCGCGGTCCCGGCGGCCGGCCAGCCGGTCAGCACGGCCCACCCCGACCACGTGATCGGTGACGGTGACCCGGCCAGCTGTACGTCCCGGGCCGTGGTCGACGCGGTCGCCGCGGGCGGGGTGATCAGGTTCTCCTGCGGCCCCCGGCCGGTGACCATCACCATGGACGCCACCGCCAAGGTGCGCAACACCAGCGCCGAAGTGGTGCTCGACGGCCGGGGGATGGTCA
>DASWVA010000492.1:0-7562 GCA_036401415.1 Streptosporangiaceae bacterium | reverse complement strand
CAGCTATGTGCAGTACAGCACCAACCTGGGCGCCTACATCGGCCAGACCATCACCCTCAAGTTCACCGGCACCGAAGTGAGCGGAGGCAACACCAGCTTCCTGGAGGACAGCAACGCCCTGAACGTCAGCTGAGCTGACGTGCCCCCGGCGGGGTGGCCGGAGACCATCCGGTCACCCCGCCTCCTCATGCCCGGGCGGGGTCAGCTCAGAAGAGTGCGGGCGGGCCGGCCGGCACCGGCTCCGGGAGCGGCTCGGTCCCGGGCACCAGGGCGCGCACCTCGTCGTGGAACTGGCGGGCCAGCTCGGGGGCGCGGACGTTGTCCGGGGTGTGGATGAAGACGGTCGGGGAGCGTCCCTCCCGCAGCCAGCCGGCCACCACGTCGAGCCACGGCCGCCAGCCCGCGGCCGCGCGGGCCGGGTCGTCCCGGCCGAGGTAGCGCAGGACAGGATGGTCCGTCAGGATCTGTGTCCGGCGGGGCAACCGGGGTTTCCTCGTCCAGGCCTCGCGTTCGGCGTCGCTGGCCGGCGGGCTCGCGAACAGGGCGGTGGTGTCGAACGTCGCCCATTCGGCGCCGATCTCACCGAGCACCCGCTCGAGCTGCGCGCCCGACCGCGGGTCGTCGAAGAACGCGCGGTGCCGCACCTCGGCGCAATACCGGTACCCGCGCGGCAGACGGCGCAGGAAGCCGGTGAGGGTGCCGAGATCGGCGGGGCCGAAGGACGGCGGCAGCTGGATCCAGAGCGTGTGGGCTCTCGGCCCGAGCGGCTCGATCGCGGCCAGGAACGCGCGCATCGGGTCGGCCACGTCGGCCAGGTGGCGCTCGTGGGTGACCACTTTGGGCAGCTTGAGGACGAACCGGAAGCCGGGGCCGGTCTGCGCGGCCCACGAGCCGACCGTGCCGGGGACGGGCGTGGCGTAGAAGGTGGTGTTGCCTTCCACGGCGTTGCACCAGCTCGCGTAGGCGCGCAGGCGGTCCGCCGGCGCCAGTGAGCGAGGGAGGTAGCGGCCCTGCCAGGGTGGGTGGCTCCACATCGCGCAGCCGACGTGGAGTTCCATGGACCCGAGGGTACTGGCGCGTTGCGTTAGCATGATCCGGCCATGTCAGAGCCAGCGACGAACCCTCCCCCGGGCGCCGCCAGGGGCCGGGCCCCGCAGCGCCGGAACGAGCAGGCCCGCCTGGCCGTACTGCACGCCGCCGACGACCTGCTGGCCGAGCGCGGCTTCGTTGGCGTCACGATGGAGGGGATCGCCGCCCGGGCGGGCGTGGCCAAGCAGACGATCTACCGCTGGTGGCCGTCCAAGGTGGAGGTGCTGCTGGACACGCTGACCGACGACGCACGGAAGACCCTGGCCGTGCCGGAGACCGGCTCCGCGATCGAGGACGCCCGCCGTTACCTGCGGAACCTGGCCCGGTTCATCACCGGGGACCCGGCCGGGAAGGTACTGCTGGCCCTGATCGGCGAGGCCCAGCACGACCAGCAGATGGCGCGGGTCTTTCACGAACGCTACCTCGACCCGCAGCGCCGCGCGGAGCAGGCGATGCTCGCGCGCGGCGTGGCCGCCGGTGAGCTGCCGGCCGGCCTGGACGTCGACCGGGCGCTCGACATGCTGTGCGGGCCGGTCTTCTACCGGGCATTGGTCACCGGCGGGCCGATCTCCGCCGCCTTCACCGACCGGCTCATCGACGACGTCCTCAGGACCGGGTGACCCAGGGGCCGGGTGGCGGGGGCCGGCCGGCGCGGGTCCCCGGGTAGGTTTGCCGGCCGGTGGTCCGGGAAGGTGGCGCGCGTGTCCGGGGTGATCAAGGTCCCCGCGTGACCGGGGCCGGCCAGCCGTCGTCCGGCGCGCCCCGGCGCCCGCAGCAGCCTTCCCTCAGCCGGCGGGCCGGTTCCGCGCTGGCCTGGTGGGTGCTGTTCATGGGCCTGTGGGTGGCCGTCGACGACAGCATCGGCCTGGCCGAGCTGGTCGTGGGCGCCGCCGTGGCCGTGCTGGCCGCCCTGCTGACCGGGGTGGCCCTGGATCAGGCCGGCCCGTATTCCCGCCTGCGGCTGCGCTGGCTGGCTTCGGCCTACCGGCTGCCCGGGCAGGTGCTGGGCGACACCGTGATCGTGTTCCGCGCGCTGGCCCGGCAGCTGGCCCGGGGCCAGGACCCGCCCAGCGGCTTCCGGGAGCGGCCCGTCACCGCGGGCGACGACGGCACGGCCGGCGCCACGCGGCGGGTGCTGCTGGTGGGAACCAGCTCCCTCGCGCCGAACACGGTCGTCCTCGGCATCGACACCGACCGCGACGTCATGGTCGTGCACCAGCTCGTGGTGAACCAGAGGAGGGCACAGTGACCGGTTTCGTCCTGGCGGCCATCGTCATGCTGGCCGCGGTGGTGCCGTGCAGCGTGGTACTGGTGCGCGGGAAGGTCATGGAGGCGGTGGTCGCCTACGAGGTGATCAGCTCGATCGCGGTCATGGTGCTGATCCTGCTGGCGCAGGGCTTTCAGCGGCCGGCCCTGTTCGAGCTGCCGGTGCTGCTGGCCGTGCTGCTGCTCGGCAGCGGGCTGGTGTTCGTGCGGATCCTGGAGCGCTGGCTGTGATCCGGGAAGTCGCCGCGGACCTGGCGCTCGGCCTCGCCGTCGTCGTCGTGCTCGGCTCGGCGACCGGCGTCCTGGTCATGCGGGGGGCGTACCGGAAGCTGCACTTCGTCACCCCGGTCGCGCTGGTCGCCCCGGTGCTGGTCGTGCTGGCCGTGTTCATCCGGTCGGGTCTGGACGAGAACACCGGCGAGAGCCTGCTCGCGCTGATCTTCCTGCTTATCTCCGGCCCGTACCTGACCCACGCCACCATCGGCGCGATCCGGGCCCGGGAGCGGCGCGGCGAAAACGGCCCGGAGGAGAGCCGGTGACCGGCGTCGTCGCGGTCACCACCCCGTACTCGGTGCCGGTCCCGCTGATGGACGCCCTCCAGGTCACCGTGCTGGTGCTGGTGGCCGCGGGCGCGACCGCGGTGGTGCTGACCCGCCGGCCCGTCCGGCAGGTCATCGTGCTCAGCGCCTACGGGCTGATGCTGGCCATCTTGTTCATGGCGTTCCAGGCGCCCGACGTCACGCTGTCCGAACTGACCGTGGGCGGGGTGGCGCTGCCGCTGCTGCTGCTGCTCGCGCTGGCCAAGGTCCGGAAGAAGGAAGAGTGACACCGTCCGCCCGCCGGTGGGCCTTCCTGATCGCCGGGGCCGGCCTGGTGGCCTTCTACCTGTGGGGGCTGACCGGGCTGCCCGGGTTCGGCGACTACCCCGGCCCATACGGGTTCATCCTCAACCAGGTCGCGGTCGGCCAGACCAAGGCCACCGCGGTGGTCTCGGCCATCAACTTCGAGTACCGCGGGTTCGACACCGTGGGCGAGGAGTTCATCTTGTTCGTGGCGGCGGCCGGGGTCAGCGTCGTGCTCCGGCACCTGCGCGGGGAACGGGACCGGTCCGCGATGGACGAGGCCCTGGGCCGGGGCGCCGCGCCGACCAGTGACGCGGTACGGATGGTGGCGCTGGTCTTCACCGGGCCGACCGTGGTCATCGGCTGGTACCTGGCCACGCACGCGCAGACCAGCCCGTCGGGCGGGTTCCAGGGCGGGGTGGTGCTGGCCACCGCGTTCATCCTGATCTACCTGTCCGGGCAGTTCCTGATGTTCAAGCGGGTCAGCCCGGTCGCGCTCGCCGACGCCGCGGAGGCGGTGGGCGCCGGCGGCTTCGCCCTGGTCGGGCTCAGCGCGCTCCCGCTGAGCATGCCCTACCTGAGCAACGTGCTGCCGCTCGGGCATACCCCGGGCGCGATCGACTCCTCGGGGACGATCGCCCTGATCAGCCTCTTCGTGGGGGTGGAAGTGGCGGCCGCGTTCGTGCTGATCGTCGGTGAACTGCTGGAGCAGACCCTGCTGGTCCGGCAGGAGGGCGGCTGATGCACATCCTCCCGTTCGTCGTGGTGGCCTGGATCCTGGCCGTCGGCCTGTACGGCGTGGTCACCAGCCGGCACCTGGTGCACCAGATCGTCTGCCTGATCGTCGTCCAGTCCTCGACCTACGTGCTGCTGCTGGCGGTGGGCTACGTGACCGGGGCGGTCGCCCCGTACTTCTACGACATCCCGGTGCACACCCCGGCGGTGGATCCGGTGGTGCAGGCGCTGGCCCTCACCGACGTCGTGGTGGAGGCGGCGGTCACCGCGCTGCTGCTGGCCTTCGCCATTCAGGCCCACAAGCGGTTCGGCACCCTCGACCCGCAAGAGCTCGCCGACTTCAAGGGCTGAGGCGCGGACCGCCATGGATCACCTGCTGGCCCTGGTCGTGGTCATCCCGCTGCTCAGCGCGGCCGGGATCTCGGCCCTCACCCCGGTCTTCCGGGCCCACCGGCGCGCGCTGGACAGCGCGGCCATCGCGGTGGCCGGCTGCGTCACCGTGCTGCTGGTGGTGATCATGACGCGGACCGCGCACGGCCCCGAGGTGTACTGGTTCGCGGGGTTCCGGCCCCGGCACGGCATCGTCATTGGCATCGACTTCGCGGCCGACCCGCTCAGTGCGGGGCTGGCCAGCCTGGCCGCGCTGCTGGTCACCGCGGCGATGATCTTCTCCTGGCGGTACTTCGAGCGGGTCGCGACCTACTTCCACGCGATGATGCTCACGTTCCTGGCGGGCATGGTCGGCTTCTGCCTGACCGGCGACATCTTCGACCTGTTCGTGTGGTTCGAGCTGATGGGCGTGTCGGCCTACGCCCTGACCGCCTACCGGCCGGAGGAACGCGGCCCGCTCCAGGGCGCACTCAGCTTCGCCTTCACCAACAGCATCGGCGCATATTTCTGGCTGTCCGGCATCGGCCTCATCTACGGGCGCACCGGGGCGCTGAACATGGCCCAGATCGGCCGGTACCTGACCGGGCACCGGACGGCCAGCGGGCTGGTGGTGGTGGCGTTCGTGCTGATCCTGACCGGCCTGCTGATCAAGAGCGCGATCGTGCCGTTCCATTTCTGGCTGGCCGACGCGCACGCGGTCGCACCCACCCCCGTGTGCGTGCTGTTCTCCGGCGTGATGGTCGAACTCGGCCTGTACGGGATCGCCCGGATCTACTGGTCCATGTTCGGCGCCGGGCTCGGGCACCGGGCCGTGTTCGCGCACCTGTTCCTGATGCTGGGCCTGCTCACCGCGGTGACCGGGGCGCTGTTCTGCTTCCGCGAACGGCACATCAAACGGCTGCTGGCGTTCTCCACCATCAGCCACGCGGGCATGTTCCTGGTCGGCTTGTCCTGGCTGACACCGCTCGGGCTGGCCGGCGCGGCCGTCTACGTGCTCGGGCACGGGCTGGTCAAGGCGGCGCTGTTCCTGTGCGCGGGGATCATCCTGCACCGGCTCGGCTCGGTCAACGAAACGGCGCTGCACGGCCGGGGCCGCCGGCTGCCGGTCACCGGCGTGGTGTTCACGCTGGCCGCGCTGGGCCTGGCCGACCTGCCGCCGTTCGCCACCTACCTGGGCAAGGGCTGGATCGAGGACACCGGCAGCGCCCACGGCGCGCCCTGGGTCGCGGTGCTGCTGATCGCCTGCTCGGTGCTGGTCGGCGGGGCCGTGCTCCGGGTCGCGGGCGGCGTGTTCTACGGGCTGGGCGATCCGCCCGCCGAGGACCCGCGGATGGCCAGGCAGACGTCGGAGGAGAAGACCGAAACCGACGAGGGCCGCCAGCACACCCCGCTGACCATGATCGTGCCGGCCGTGGTGCTGATGGCCGGGGCGGTCGCGGTCGGCCTGCTGCCGCACCTGGGCGCGGTGGTGCAGGCCGCCGCGGTGCGTTTCCAGGACCAGCCGGCCTACAACGCCACCGTGCTGTTCGGCCGGGCCACGGCTCACCCGGTCGCCCTGCACCCGGCCGAGAGCACCGCGATCACCCTGACCGACGTGCTGAGCGGGGCCGGATCGGCGCTCGGCGCGCTGGCCCTGGCCGGCCTGGCCCTGTACCGCCGGCGTATCCCGGGTCTGCGCCGCGGGCCGGAACCGGACCTGCTGCTGGCCGACCCGGTCCGCCGGTTCCAGAGCGGGGTGGTCAACGACTACGTCACCTGGATCGTGATCGGCACGGCCTGCATCGGCGGGTACCTGGCGGTCACGATCCGCTGAAGGTCAGCTCCGGTTCGACCGGGCTGGCCGGGGTAGCGACGTCCCGCATTGGTTTAACGGTCCCTCCGCGAGCCACCACCTTGGGCGGAGCAACATCACCAGGAGTCAGCGCATGAAGTTCGGACCCGAGGACGACCTGACCGGCGAGGTCGCCGTGGTGACCGGCGCGTCCCGGGGGCTGGGCCTGCTGCTGGCCACCGAACTGGCCCGGCGCGGCTGCCGCCTGGTGATCTGCGCCCGCGACCAGGCTGGCCTGGACCTGGCCGCCGGGCAGCTGCGCGAGGCCGGCGCCGAGGTGGCCACGGTGGCCTGTGACATCACCCAGCCGGAGTCGGCCGCGCGGCTGGTGGACGCGGCGCAGGAGCACTACGGCCGGCTGGACATCGCGGTCAGCAACGCGGGCATCATCCGGGTCGGCCCGGTGGCGTCCACCTCCCCGGCCGACTACGAGACCGCGATGGCCACGATGGCCATGGCCCCGGCCCGGCTGGCCCTGGCCGCGCTGCCGCTGATGCAGGCCCAGGGGCACGGCCGGATCATCACCGTCACCTCGCTGGGCGGCAAGATCGCCGTGCCGCACCTGCTGCCGTACAGCATGGCCAAGTTCGCGGCGGTGGGATTCTCCGACGGGCTGCGGGCCGAACTGGGCCGCGGCCCGGTCACGGTGACCACCGTGGTCCCGGGCCTGATGCGCACCGGCTCGCACGTGAACGCGGAGTTCGCCGGGCGCCGCGATCAGGAGTTCACCTGGTTTTCGCTCGGGGCCACCTTGCCGCTGGTGTCGATGGACGCGGAGCGGGCGGCCCGGCAGATCGTGGCCGGGGTGGCGCAGCGGCGGGCCGCCGTGTTCCTCACCCCGGCCGGCCAGGTGGCGGGCCGGCTGGCCGGGGTGGCCCCCGGGCTGACCACCGCCGTCCTGCACCTGACCCAGAACCTGCTGCTGCCCGCGCCGGACGGCGAGCGCACCGCGGTGCCCGGCCACCGGCTGCGCCCGGCCCTGCCGGAGCCGGTGTTCGGCGCGCTGACCCGGCTGGGCCGGACCGCGTCGGCCCGGTTCAACGAGCTCAGGGCCGCAGGACGGCCTTGATGCAGCCGTCCGTCCTGGCCCGAGTTTGCTGGTCAGCGCCCCGGGTAGGGCGGGCATCATGACTTCAGGAATCGCGGCGTGACCGGCTGGTCCTGGCGGCTGGCCAGCTCGGCCCTGGCCGGTGCCGCCTCCGGTGCCCGCTCGGCGACCGGGCTGGCCGCGCTGACCCTGGCCACCCGCGCGGACGCACCGGGGCAGCCGGACCGCCTGCTGGCCCGGCCGTGGGTCAAAGCCGTCGCCGGGCTGCTGGCCTCCCAGGAGTACGTGGTCGACAAGCTGCCGGCCGCGCCCAGCCGGCTGGAGCCACCCGGGCTGGCCGCCCGGCTGGCCGGGGCGGGAC
>DASWVA010000491.1:0-5911 GCA_036401415.1 Streptosporangiaceae bacterium | reverse complement strand
ATTTCCACCAACAGCTCGATGTACACCCTGTCCTCGGGGCTCGCCCTGTTCCTGGGTCAGCACGTGATCCAGTACGGGCTGATCATGGCGGGCTCAGTGCTGGCCATCGTGCCCATGGTGATCGCGTTCCTGCTCATCCAGCGCCGCTTCGTGGAGTCCATCGCCACCTCAGGTCTCCGCTGACCGGTACCGGCCCGCTGTTCGTCTGGCCGGTCAGACGAACAGCGGGTCGGCCGCGGTCCGGTCGGCCAGGGCGCGCATGACCTCATCGCCCGGGTGGCCGGTGAACCGTCCGGCGGCGTCGAGAACCTTCGGCAGCAGCCCGACGTCGCCCGCGCTGCAGAGGAAGGTTCCGGGACGGCTGAGCGCCCACCACACGGCGAGGTCGATGTCGTCCTGCTGCTCGAGCGGCTCGTACCAGGTCGCCCGGGTGTGCGGCCGGCCCGCCCAGGGGCGCAGCGCGATCGACTTGATCGTCTGCACCGCAACCCGCCGCTCCCGGCAGGTCTCGTCCAGCGCGTTGAAGTTCTCGGCGTAGTAAGGGTTCTGCATGGTGATGAAGTTGTAGGGCAGCAGCACCGAGTCGAAGTCGTACCGCTCAAGGCTGCGGCGGTGCGTCGCCGCGATCTGGCTGCCGTGGCCGGTCACGCCGATCCAGCGGATGAGGCCCTGCTCCCGGGCTTGCAGGGCAGCCTCCAGGGCCCCGCCCGGGCTGAGGGCGATGTCCCACTCGATCGGGTCGGCCAGGGCGTGCAGCTGCCATAGGTCGACGTGGTCGACCCCCAGCCGGTCCAGGGACCGGTGCAGTTCCTCACGGGCCCCGGCGGCGGTGCGCTCGTCGCCCTTGGTGGCCAGGAAGAACCGGCCCGGCTCGCGCTGCAGCCACGGCCGGATGCGCTCCTCCGCGTCGCCGTAACCGGAGGCCACGTCCAGATGGTTCACCCCGTGGGCGAGCAGGACGTCCAGCGTCTCGTCGGCGACCCGCTGGGAGACCTGCGCGAGCGCCGCGCCGCCGAAGACCACCCGGCTGCTCCGGTGACCGGTGCGGCCGAACTCCGCCTGTTCGATGGGCACGAGACCTCCCGGTAGCCAGGTCCGGGGCGACAGCCCCGGGCCCTCATCCTTCCACACACCCCCGCGCGGGTGGCTGCGCGCGGGTGACTGGGGTGCGAGCCGGGTGCCATGAGAAGGTGAAGGCGTGCCTGATGAGCTTGATGCGCTGGCCGGCCAGCTGACTGAGCGCCTGGCCGGGTTCGGCAGCGCTCTGATCGCGTTCTCCGGCGGGGTGGACTCCTCCCTGGTCGCGGCGCTGGCCGCCGGGGCGCTCGGGGATCAGGCCGTCGCCGTGACCGCCGTCTCGCCGGCCCTGGCCTCCGGCGAACTGGACGGCGCCCGGGCCGTCGCCCGGGCCGTGGGCATCCGGCACGAGCTGGTCAGCACGGCCGAGCTGGAGCGCGCGGACTACCGGCGCAACGACCGATTCCGCTGCTACTACTGCAAATCCGAGCTGTATGACCGGCTGGCCGGGCTGGCCCGGCGGCGCGGAATCGCCGTCGTGCTGTCCGGCGCCAACGCCGATGACACCGGTGACTGGCGGCCGGGACTGCGCGCGGCGGCGGAGCACGATGTCCGGCATCCCCTGCTGGAGGCGGCCGTGGGGAAGAACCAGGTGCGGGCCCTGGCCCAGCATCTGGGCGTGCCGAGCGCGGGCAAGCCCGCGTCGCCCTGCCTGGCCTCGCGGCTGCCTTACGGCACCCCGGTCAGCGCCGGTGTGCTGTCCCAGGTGGACCGGGCCGAGCTGAGCCTGAAGCAGCGCGGCTACCGCGAGCTGCGGGTACGGCATTTCGGTGATCTCGGCCGGGTGCAGCTCGGGGCCGCGGAGCTACCGCGCGCCACGGACCCGGACGAGCGCGCGGCCGTGCTGGCCTGCGTCCGGTCGGCGGGATACCGGCACGCGGAGATCGATGAGCAGCCGTTGCGGTCCGGTTCGCTGAACCTCGGCATCACCCCGGTCCGCCATGCCGGGTGAAGAAAGCGGGCCGCCCCCGGCGGGGCCAATAGAAGGTGACCTCTGGGCCGCGGGCGTCCCGCTGGGCGGGTTCGCACGGCTGGACGTGGAACGCCGGGCGCGGACCGGTGTCCCGGAAGTGGTGTTCGGCGAGGGCAAGACGCCGGAGCAGACCTTCGCCCTCCTGGCCGAGCTGCGGGCCCGCGACCCGCAGGCGCCGGCCCTGGCCACGCGCTGCCCCGCCGCCGTGCTGGACCAGGCGGCCGCCCGTTTCCCAGGGGACGCCGTGCACACCGACCGGCTGGCTGGCACGGTCGCCATCGGAACCCTCCCGCCCGCGCGCGGCAGCGTGCTGATCGTCACGGCCGGCACCACCGACCTGAAGGTGGCGCGGGAATGCGCGGCGACGCTGGCCGTCCTGGGCGTCGGCGCCGACGTCCTGGCCGACGTGGGCGTGGCCGGGCTCGGGCGGCTGCTGTCCCGGCTGGGCGAGGTGCGCGCCGCCGAGTGCGTGGTGGTCGTGGCCGGGATGGACGGCGCCCTCCCGAGTGTGGTCGCCGGGCTGGTCAGCGCGCCGGTGATCGGCGTGCCGACCAGTGTCGGTTACGGCGTCGCGGCGGGCGGCCTGGCCGCGGCGGTCAGCATGCTCGCCTCGTGCAGCCCGGGTCTGGCCGTGGTCAACATCGATAACGGGTTCGGGGCGGCCGCGCACGCCGCCAAGATCATCCGCGCGGTTCACCGGTGACGGGCCAGCCACCGCGGACGGGCTGGCCGGCGGCCGCTTACATCGACGCGACCGCGGGCGTGGCCGGCGACATGCTGCTGGCCGCACTGCTCGACGCGGGCGCCGATGTGGAGCGGGTGCGCGCGGTCATCGCCTCCCTCGGCGTCCCCGGTCTCGGGCTGAAGACCGAGTCCGCCCGGCGGGGTGGCCTGGCGTGCCTGCGGGCCGTGATCACCATCCCGGCGGTGACCGACCGCGAACGGCGCCTGGCGGAGGTGCTCGGGCACGTCGGCGCCACTGACCTCGGCCCGGCCGGGAAGGATCTCGCGGCCCGGGTCTTCCGGCTGCTGGCCGGGGCGGAGGGGGCGGTGCACGGCGAGCCGCCCGAACACGTGCACTTTCATGAGGTGGGTGCGTTCGATTCGCTGGCCGACGTCGTGGGATCGGTGGCCGCGCTGGAAGATCTCGGGCTGTTGCGGCCGGGCGCGGTGATCGGCTGCTCGGCCCTGGCCGCCGGAAGCGGGTCCGTCTCCAGCCGGCACGGCCGCCTCCCGGTGCCGGCTCCCGCGGTCCTCCAGATCGCGGCCACGGCCGGCCTGGACCTGACCGGCGGTGATCTGCCTGGTGAGCGCACCACCCCGACCGGGGCGGCCCTGGTCGCGGTGGCGGCCACGCCGGGCGGCTGCCCGGCCATGACGGTCCGGGCGGTGGGGACCGGCGGCGGTGGCCGGGACACCCCGGACCGGCCGAACATCACCCGCGTGGTCGTGGGCGAGGCGTCCGGCGCGGATTCTGGCCGGCGGGAGGGCGACGTGACCGTGGTGGAGAGCACGGTCGATGACCTCGACCCACGGCTGTGGCCCTCGGTCCTGCAGGCGGTGCGGGCGGCCGGTGCCTGGGACTGCTGGTGCGCCCCGATCATCGGCCGGCACGGCCGCCCCGGTCAGGTGCTCACCGCCCTGTGCGCCGAGCCCGTCCGCGGTGCCGTGGCCGACGCGATCTTCGCCCACACCGGGACGCTCGGCGTCCGGTGGTCCCGCATGAGCCGGCTGACCGCCGCCCGGACGTCGGTGCCGGTGGAAGTGGGACCGCCGGGCCGCCGCCAGGTCGTCACGGTCAAGGTCGCCGGACCTCCCGCAGGTGGCACCGAATCCGGCACCGCCACCCCGGAGCTGGCCGAGGCCGAAGCCGCCGCCCAGGCTCTCGGCTGGCCGGTGCGGGCCGTCTGCGAGGCCGCCGTCGCCCAGTACCGCGGCCGGTCCCGCGCCCAGCCCGGGCCCGAAGATCAGGCCGGGCTGTAGACGGCCAGCTTCTGGCCCACGCGGCCGGGGTAAGCCCCGTTCATGCGGACCGTGCTCCGCACGTCTGGTCCGGCCCCAGTGCCTTAGCCTGGTCGAATGCCCAAAGGCCGGTTCGAGGCGTTCAGCGACGGCGTCATCGCGATCCTGATCACGATCATGGTTCTCGAGCTGCGCACCCCGCAGGGGAAGACCTGGCCCGCGCTGAAGGACGACGTACCCGTGCTGCTGGCCTACCTGCTGAGCTTCGTCCTGCTCGGCATCTACTGGAACAACCACCATCACATGGTGGCGGTGGTCGCACGGGTCTCCGGCGGAGCCCTGTGGGCCAACCTGCACCTGCTGTTCTGGCTGTCGCTCGTCCCGTTCGCCACGGCCTGGATGAGCGAGAACAACTACGCCCGGACCCCGGTGGCCGCCTACGGCATCGTGCTGCTGGGCGCGGCGATCGCCTACTTCGTCCTGCAAAGCGTACTGCTGCGCATCGAGGGCCCCGACTCCCCGCTGGGCCAGGCGATCGGCCGGGACCGCAAGGGAAAAACCACATTGGCGATCAACGTCGCGGGCATCGGCCTGTCGTTCCTCAACGGATGGATTGGGATCGCCGCCTACGTGGTGGTGGCGCTGGTATGGCTGGTGCCGGACCGGCGGATCGAGCGCCGGATGTCCGCACCGGACCACTGACCCGCGGTACCGTGAGGTTGGATCGCTCCAACGGCGGGACGGAGAGCGCGGCGTGGCAACCCCGGGCGCCCGGCGGGACACCGGCCGGCCGACGCTGGAAACGGTGGCGGCCCAGGCGGGCGTGTCCCGGTCGCTGGTTTCGCTGGTCCTGAACAATTCACCCAAGGTCAGCCCGGCCAGCCGGGAGGCGGTGCTGCGGGCCGTGGCCGACCTCGGCTACCGGCCGAACGCGGCCGCCCGGCGGCTGGCTGAGCGGAGGTCCCGCACGGTCGGGGTGCTCCTCAACGACCTGCGCCAGCCGTGGTTCGCGGACATGCTGGACGGCCTGGGCCCGGTCCTGTACGGGGCGGGCAAGCACATGCTGCTGGGCGACGGCCACATCGACCAGCTGATGGACGAGACCTTGACCTGGTCCTTCCTCGACTTCGGGGTCGATGGCCTGGTGCTGGCGGGGTCCATCCCGCTCTCGGCGGCCGTGGTGTCCATCGCCCGCTCGATCCCGACCGTGGCCGTGGGCGGCCGTGGCCTGGATCTCGACCTGCCGCACGTGGACGTGCTGGCCAACGACAACGAGCGCGGCGCGACCCTGGTGGTAGAGCACCTGACCGGGCTCGGGCACACCCGGATCGCGCACGTCTCGGGCCTGCCCAGCGTGGCCGGCCGGCTGCGGATGCAGGGATACCAGGACGCCATGCGGGCGGCCGGCCTCGGTGCTGACGTGCTCATCGAGCACGGGGATATGAGCGAGGAGGGCGGTTACCGGGCCACCGTGCGACTGCTCAGCCGCCCGGACCGCCCGACCGCCATCTTCGCCGCCAACGACCTGACCTGTGTCGGCGCCCTGTCCGCGGCCACCGCCCTGGGTGTCCGGGTTCCCGATGAGGTGTCACTGGCGGGCTTCGACAATTCCCTGTTCGCCCGGTTGCGGGCGCTGTGGCTGACCAGCGTGGACGGCACCGCCCACCTGATGGGCCGCCAGGCCGGCCAGATGCTGCTGGAACGGATCGAGCGGCCCAGCGCGCCCGGCCAGATCCGCCTGCTGCCGCCCCGTCTGGAGGTCCGCGGCTCGACCGGGCCCGCTCCCGCCCGCTGAGCACCTCCGGTTGCGTTCCGGGTCACCGGTGTGCGATCGTTCCCGTAATCGTGATCCATCGGCAGGAGGTGAGTCCCGTGCACGCAGTATCCGCAGTGGGTGCT
>DASWVA010000490.1:0-7013 GCA_036401415.1 Streptosporangiaceae bacterium | reverse complement strand
CCGTGAGCCTGGTCAGCCCGGTGCCCGGCCCGCGCACGCCGGTCCCAGCGGGACGGAGCCGGCGTGAGACCGCCCTCTGCCCCGCAGGACAGCGCCCCATCTGACGCGTCCCCGCCCCGGTCCCGCGGCCGCCACGAAGCTCCTCCGTCCGAGGAGCCAACCGGGCCCGAAATGTCCCGCGCGCCCCAGGCCCCCCTCGCGCCCCAGGACTCACTCCCGCCTGAGGAGCCCCCGCCGGACTCCCCGGCCGAGCCGCACGTCCGGCTGAACGCCGCCGCTCTGGAGAGCGCCCTGGTCAACCTGGGCAAGCGCGTCTCGGCCGTGCCGCTGGTGTTCGAAACGCCGGACCTGGCCGCAGTGAAGGCCGAGCGGGTCAAGCTGCTCAGCCAGGTCAACGACTACGTACTGCCGCGGCTCCGCCGGTCCACGGCCCCGATCCTGGTGGCCGTGGTCGGCTCGACCGGCGCTGGAAAGTCGACCCTGGTCAACAGCCTGGTCGGCCAGCCCGTCAGCGCGACCGGGGTCCGCCGGCCGACTACCAACAGCCCGGTGCTGGCCTGCCACCCGGACGATGCCGACTGGTTCGCCGAGAACAACTTTCTGCCCAGCCTGCCCCGCGTCCGCCAGGAGGGCCTGGCCCGGCCGGGCCGCGACGGCCTGCTGGTGCTGGCCTCCACCGAGGGCATGCCCCGGGGCCTGGCGCTGCTCGACACCCCGGACATCGACTCGGTGGTGCAGGCGCACCATGAGTTCGCCTATCAGTTCCTGGACGCCTCGGACCTGTGGCTGTTTGTCACCTCGGCCAGCCGGTACGCGGACGCGCCCGTCTGGCAGGTGCTGCAGCACGCCCGTGACCGTGGCGCGTCGCTGGGCATCGTGCTGTCCCGGGTGCCGTCCGGCGCCCGCGCCGAGCTGGTCGCCCACTTCAACGCCATGCTCGACGCCAACGCGATCGAGGCCGCCGACCGGTTCGTCATCCCGGAGACCCGGCTGGCCGCGGGCGTGCTGCCGCCCGAGGCGTATGAGCCGATCCGCGCCTACCTGACCGACACCAGCCGCCGCGCGGAGCGCCGGGTGGCGGTGCTCACCCAGACCGTGGCCGGGGTCCTCGACACGTTCCGCACCCGGGTGCCGGCCCTCGCGGCCGCGGCCGAGGCTCAGCTGGCCGTGCGCAACCGGCTGCGCGAGCAGGCCGCAGGCCCGTACCGGGCTGCGCTCGGCACCGTCGAAAAAGCACTGGGTGATGGTGAGCTGCTTCGCGGTGAGGTGCAGGGCCGCTGGCAGGACCTGGTGGTGACCGGCGACCTGACCCGGACGCTGCGGTCGCGGAAGCCGGCCCGGCCGGGCAAACGGGCCCGCAGGCGGCAGGCGCCGGAACGCTCGACCGCGATGCGGGCCGCGCTCCGGTCGGCGCTCGAGGCCGTGATCATCTCGGCCGCCGACCGGGCCGCCGAGGACGCCCACGGGCAGTGGCGCGACGACCCGGCCGGGTCGGTGATGCTCGCCGCCGCGGCCGAGCGGCGGGCCACCGGGCAGCGGGCCGACCTGCTGTTCGCGTCCGCGTTCGGCGACGGGGCCGACGAGCCCGAGGAACTGAACCTGGCCAGGTCCTCGCCCGACCTGCCATCGCGGGTGGCCCGGGCCGTCAGCGCCTGGCAGGATCACGTGCTCCGGCTGGTCCGCGAGGCCGTGGGGCGCGGCCCCGGCCCCGGCCGGTCGGCGGCGCTGGACGACGATACGCTGGCGCTCGTCACCGTGCTCGCCATTCTCGGCGAGGAGGCCATAGGCAGCCACGCGGCCGCGTCGGGCGATGACAGCGACATCTTGACCCTGCCCCGGCGAGTGGCCGCCGCCGTGCTCGGCGAGCAGCCGGTGCAGGACATATTCCGCACCGCCCGCGCAGAGCTGGACGAGAGGGCGCGCTTGCTACTCGACGAGGAACTCCTCCGTTTCTCGGCGGTCATCGATGATGCGGGCCGCTGTGACGAAGTGGCCGGGGTGCGGCTGTACCAGGCCGGGTTCATGCTCGAGGCCCTGCAGTGACCACCAGCGCGCCCCCGTTCGCGGGCCTGCCCAGTGCGCACCTGCCTGCGCGGCTGGCGGCCCTGGCCGCCCTGGTCGGCGTCGCCCGGGACCGCAGCGGGCCGGGCGGATTCAGCCCGGAGCTGGTCGCCGACGCCGAGGCTCTGCTCGCGCGGGCGGGCGAGCGGCTCCAGCTGTCCGCCGCGCACACCGTGGTCACGCTGGCCGGCGGCACCGGCAGTGGGAAGTCATCGCTGTTCAACGCGCTGGCCGGAGCCAATTTTTCACCGCCTGCGGTGACCCGGCCCGCCACCCGCGACGCGCACGCCTGCGTCTGGGGTATGCAGGGCGCCGCGCCGCTGCTCGACTGGCTGGGCGTGGAACGCCGCTATCGCTACGCCCGCGCCAGCGCGCTGGACTCGGGGGAGTCCGCGCTCCGGGGTCTGGTGCTGCTGGACCTGCCCGACCACGACTCGGTGGCCGCCGGGGCCGCGACCGCCGTCGAGCGGCTGATCGGCCTGGCCGACCTGATGGTGTGGGTGCTCGACCCGCAGAAGTATGCCGACGCCGCCATCCACAACCGGTTCCTGGCCAAGCTGGCCCGCCACGCCGCGGTGACCACGGTGGTGCTCAACCAGAGCGACCTGCTCACACCGCAGCAGGCCCACGACTGCGAGGAAGACCTCCGGCGGCTGCTGGACTCAGAAGGTCACGGCGAAGCCCACGTGCTGCTGGTCTCCGCGGCCACCGGCGCCGGCCTGGACCAGCTGCGGCAGACCCTGGCTGACGCGGTGTCCGCGCGGCAGACCGCGACCGATCGCATCGCCGCCGACATCGACACCATCACCGGCAAGTTCGGGGCCTACGCCATCGACCCGGAGGCCGTGGCCCGCCGCACCGCTGAGGCCGCCGCCCCCGCGGGCGAGCTCACCCGCCCCGTGGGCCGCCCGGCCGAGCGGCCGCCCTGGGAAGACGTCCCGCTGGACGCGGCGGACGGCCTGGACGCCTCCGGCCCGGCCCGTACCGCGCTGGACAGCGTGCCGCCCGCCCCGGCCCTGGCCATGGCCGACGCGCTGGCCCACGCGGCGGGCCTGGCCGCCGTCACCGACGCCCTCGAAGACGTCCGGGAGATCCACGCCGCCAAGTACCTGAGCTGGCCGTTCGCTCACGTCCCGGGCTGGTTCCCGGGCCGGGACCCGGTCCGCTCGGTCCGGCTGAGCCGGGCCAGCGCCGACGCCCGGATCGCGGTCGCGGCCGGCGCCGACGCCCAGCAGTCCGAGATCGACAGCGCCATCACGGTCTTCGCCGGCACGATCAGCGAGGCCCTGCCCGACCCCTGGCCCCGCACGGTGCGGACCGCGGCCCGGTCCCGGACCGCCAGCATCAGCGGTGCGCTCAGCAACGCGATCAGCGAGAGCGTGCCCGCCGCCGCGCGGATCCCGGGCTGGTGGCGCCTGGTCTGCGCGTGGCAGTGGCTGCTGGTCGCCCTGGTCATCGCCGGGATCGGGTGGATGGGCGTGATCCTCGCGGTCGGGGTGTTCCACGCCATGGGTCAGCGCCCGCCCGAACTGCTCGGCAGCGTAAGCCTGATCCCGTGGGTCGCGGCCATGGTCGTCGCTTTTCTGCTGCTGGGCTGGCTCACCGCCACCGGCAGCCGGAACGCGGTCACCCTGGCCTCCGACCGTGAGCGTGAGCAGATCGCCGCCATCATGCGCTCCCGTATCGACGCCGTCGCCCGCGACCTGGTGGTCATCCCGGCCGGCACCGAGCTCGCCGAGTACGCACGGTTCTGCACCGAGCTCACCGCGGCCAGCTTCGCCTGAGCAGGCGCTGAGCCGGTTCTGTCCGCCGACGGCATAACGTCGGCCGGAAGCTAGCCAGAGCCGGCTGCGTTGGCTTGTAATACTGTAATCACTGCAATTGGAGGCGGTCGATGGCGGCAGACCGTCCTTTGGACGCATACTCGCTCACCGTGTCGACCGTGGCCGGGAAGGTTACACCCAAGGTGGCCAGCTTGCGGGTGCCCCGCCGCGGCCGCGGCGGGGGAGGCGAGAGCCTGGGCTCGGGTGTCGTCTTCACCGGCGACGGCTTCCTGCTCACCAACGCGCACGTCGTCGGGCAGGCGGATAGTGGCACGGCGGCATTTTCGGACGGCACGATGGCTCCCTTCCGGGTCGTCGGTGCCGACCCCCTGTCGGACCTGGCCGTGCTCCGCACCACCGGGCCGACCCCGCCGCCCGCCGAACTCGGCGAAGCCGACGAACTGGTCGTCGGCCAGCTGGTCGTGGCGGTCGGCAGCCCCCTGGGCCTGGCCGGCTCGGTGACTGCCGGGGTGGTCAGCGCACTCGGCCGGTCCATGCCGGCTGGTGGCCGGGGTGGTACCCGGCTCATCGAGGATGTCATCCAGACCGACGCCGCGCTCAACCCCGGCAACTCCGGCGGCGCGCTGGCCGACTCCGACGCCCGGGTGGTCGGGATCAACACCGCGGTGGCCGGCGTCGGGCTGGGCATGGCCGTGCCGGTCAACACCACCACCCGCAAGATCATTGCGGCGCTGATGCGCGACGGCCGCGTCCGCCGCGCCTACCTGGGGCTGGTGTCGGTGCCCGCCCCGCTGTCCGCGCCCTGGCAGGAGCGGCTCGGGCGGCCCAGCGGGCTCCGTGTGGCCGAGGTGGTGGCGGGCGGCCCGGCCGAGCGGGCCGGGCTGCGCCCCGGCGACCTGCTGATCTCGGCCGCCGGTCACCCGGTCGCGGCCGCCCAGGACCTGCAGCGGCTGATGTTCGAGGAAGCGATCGGCAAGCCACTGGCTATCACGGTCATGCGCAACGGCGCGCTGGTCGACGTCATCGCCGAGCCGTCTGAACTGGTCGCCGCCTGAGGTGGGCTCGGCCAGCCGGTAGCCGGACGCTGCCTCGAAAGCCCAAGCGTGCGGGGCCCCGCTCAGGTGAGACCCGGGCGCGCAAATCGGCCGTGCCTCATCAACGTCGTTGAAACAGCTCCTGGTCCGGCCCGGCCAGAAACCGCCTGACCTCCGCGTGGCTCCGCAGCCGCACGAAGCGCAGGTGCGAGTTGGCCGGGTCGGCGGCCGCGGCCGCGTACCGCTCCCGGTAGACCGGGTGATGATGCCAGGCCCAGGAGATGACCGACTCCTCCTGGTCCCAGGTGAACAGGTTGTGCCACCGCTCCCGATTGCCGTTCCACAATTCGGCGCGGAACGCCACCCGCCGCAGCGTGCGCCAGACGACCTGGCGCATCACCGTCCGCCGGGGCGGGTCGAGCCACACCACGGTGTCGGCCCGGGCCCAGACCAGGAGCCGGACGGCGCTGTAATTGCCGTCTATCACCCAGCCGTCACCCGCGGCCACCTCGGTCACCCGGCGGCGGAACTCCTCCGGTCCCAGCGGCACCCACCCCGGCTGGTGGTAGACCGAATCGAGCTCGACGAACGGTAGGCCCAGATCCCGGGCCAGCCGGCGGCCCACCGTTGACTTGCCCGACCCGGAGCAGCCGACCACCGAGATTCGCCGCACGAAGCGCGACGGTATCAGCCCCTCCGCCTCCGCTGCTGAGTTCCGCAGGATGGGACGATTGAGGCTATGAGTGACGACCAGTTCCGGGCCGCGGCCGACCTTGGCCGTGGCGTGATCATGCCCCTGACCGGATTCGGTACCTGGCGGCTGCGCGGGAACTCCGCCTACGACTCGGTCAGATATGCCCTGGAGACCGGCTACCGGCACCTGGACACGGCCACCATGTACGGGAATGAGGCCGAGGTCGGCCGGGCCATCCGGGACAGCGGCCTGGAACGGCCCGAGGTCTTCATCACCACCAAGCTCCCGCCGGGCAACGCCGGGCGGGAGCGGGCCACGATCGACGCCAGCCTGCGGGATCTCGGCACGGACCACGTTGATCTGTGGCTGATCCACTGGCCGCCCGGCCGGGGGACGTCGCCCCGGGTGTGGGAGCAGTTCATCCGGATCCGGGACGCCGGGCTGACCCGTGCCATCGGGGTCAGCAACTTCAGCCCGGCCGGGATTGACGAACTCATCCGTACCTCCGGTCAGCGCCCCGCGGTCAACCAGATCCCGTGGAGCATCCCCCAGTACGACCCTGACGTGCTCGCCGCCCACCGCGAGCGGCGGGTGCAGGTGGAGGGGTACAGCTCCCTGAAGGGCACGAACCTCCGGCTCCCGGTCATCACCGAGATCGCGGCCCACCATGACGCCGAGCCGGCCCAGGTCGTGCTGCGCTGGCATCTTCAGCACAACATAGGGGTCATCCCCAAGTCCTCGCATCGCGAGCGGATCGAGTCCAACTTCGCCCTGACCGGCTTCTCGCTGACCGGCGCCGAGATGGCCCGGCTGGACGCGCTCTCGCGCCGCTGACGTCACGGGGCCGGGCCCCGTCCCTGTGGATAACTGCCAGTTGTCCACAGGGACGGAGCCGGTTCACCTCCAGCTGGCCGCGATCGGCGACCGTGGGCAGTGACCGGCCGCCCGGGCACCGGGCCGGCCTTCACTTCGGCGGCACGGTGCCGCCAGACCGCAGGAGGATCGTAATGAGTCAAGGTGGAAGCGTGACCCTGGTCGGCTTCGTCGCTAGTGAGCCCAAGGTGCGCTACGTCAACAGCGGGACCCCGGTCGCCCACATGCGTATCGGGTCGACCATTCGCAAGATGGACCGGGAGACGGGCGAGTGGAGGGACGGGGAAACCCACTTCTACTCGGTCAGCTGCTGGCGGTCGCTGGCCAGCAACGCGGCCACCTGCCTGCACAAGGGCCAGCCCGTCATCGTGGCGGGCAAGCTGCGGGTCAACCACTGGGAAGACCGCGCCGGCACGCCGCGCGCGGAGGTCGAGGTGGAGGCGGAGACGATCGGGTTCGACCTGAACCGTGGAGTCGCCCAGTTCACCCGGGTCAAGCGCTCACCTGACGACGAACTGAACTTCGGTGAGGCCATTCGGTCCGGCCTGGTGGAGGAGCCCGTGGCCG
>DASWVA010000489.1:0-9262 GCA_036401415.1 Streptosporangiaceae bacterium | reverse complement strand
AAAGCGTCCACCCGCCGCCACTGACCCCGGGCGCGCCCGCCGCCCCGGGGCGGCGGGTCACTCGTCGTTGGTCAGGCCGTCCCGCAGCTGGGTCAGGGTGCGGGCCAGCAGGCGGGAGACGTGCATCTGGGAGATGCCGAGCTCGGCCGCGATCTGGGACTGCGTCAGGTTGCCGAAGAACCGCAGCAGGAGGATCTTCTTCTCCCGCGGGGGCAGCCGCTCCAGCAGGGGCTTGAGCGACTCCCGGTACTCCACGCCTTCCAGGGCTTCGTCCACGATGCCCAGGGAGTCCGCCACGGCGGGGGCGTCCTCGTCGCCGGAGTCGGGAGCGTCCAGGGAGACGGTGGAGTAGGCGTTGGCCGACTCCAGACCCTCCAGGACCTCTTCCTCGCTCATCTGCAGGTGGGCGGCCAGCTCGCTGACGGTGGGGGCCCGGCCCTCGCGCTGGGCCAGCTCACCGATGGCCTTGGTCAGCGAGAGCTTGAGCTCCTGCAGCCGGCGCGGCACCCGCACGGCCCAGCCCTTGTCGCGGAAGTGCCGTTTGATCTCGCCCACGATCGTGGGGGTGGCGTAGGTGGAGAACTCCACCCCGCGCTCCAGGTCAAAGCGGTCGATCGACTTGATCAGGCCGATGGTGGCGACCTGGGTCAGGTCGTCGAGCCACTCACCACGGTTGCGGAACCGCCGGGCCAGGTACTCGACCAGGGGCAGGTGCAGCTCGACCAGGGAGCTGCGGATCTGAGCCCGTTCCGGGCTGTCCGGTGGCAGCGTGGACAGCCGTTCGAACAGCTGCCGGGCCCGGGCCCGGTCGGGGACCGCGTGCTCGTCGCGGGTTACCGCGGTCACCACCTCGGGCGTGTCCCGGTGCTCTTCACGGGCGTGGGCGTCGTATTCGCCGGTCACCTGGACGTCGTTCCCGGGGATGCGAACCTCGAAGTCGGCCATCAGGACCCCGACGCCCCGCGCCGCTTGCGCAGCACGATCGCCACCCGGTCATCCGGCTCGAGCTTGGCGTCGACGTCGCCGGCCAGGGCCGACAGCACGGTCCAGGCGAAGGTGTCGCGGGCCGGGGTGCAGGGCCGCGCCGCCACCACGGACACGGTGATCGTCATCGAGTCCACGTCGAGTTCGAAGTCGCACTCCAGGTTGGTGCCGGGGATGGCCTGGCTGAGCAGCATGGCGCAGGCCTCGTCGACCGCGATCCGCAGGTCCTCGATCTCGTCCAGGGTGAAGTCGAGCCGTGCCGCCAGACCGGCGGTCGCGGTGCGGAGCACCGACAGGTAGGCACCCTCGGCGGGCATGCACACGCGCACGCGGTCACGAGCCTCGCGGTCGGCCGCCACCGCGCCAGGACCGGGCCTGGCACCCGGCTGAGCGGCCTGCCTCGCTGCGGTCTCTTCGGTCACGTCTCTCCTTCAGGCCGGCTGCCCGGCGTATCACCGGCGCACCGGCCGGTTGCGGGCCGGTCGGGCCGGCTCGCGTCGGTGGTGGCCCCGGGTCGGCGGCTCCCTGAAACCTACCGTTCCGCCACGTCGATCCCGGGTCTGCCGCGCGGCGGCGGTCACATGATCTCACGCGGTAGTGGGGGTTCGGGCCGCGTTGCCCGGGCGAAACGGGCGCCGGTGCCCGGGGCTGACCGTACTGCCTCAAGGGCCGCAGAGCGGTCAGCTTCACCTTGAAAGTACCCCGTGATCGGCGCCCCGGAAATACCGCAGGAGGGGCCGCGACCAAGTCGCGGCCCCTCCTACGGTGAATCGGCGCTGTGAGCTCCGGGCGGTCAGCCCTGCTTGGTCTCCCAGAAGATCTTGTTGATCTCGTCGATCTTCGCCAGCAACTGGTCGGCCGTGGCCGGGTCCGTGCTGCCCTTGGCTCCGGAGGCGCCGGCCAGCTTGGTGGCCTCGTTGAACAGCGTGTGCAGGTTCGGGTACTTCTCGAAATGCGGCGGCTTGAAGTAGTCCGTCCACAGCACCCACAGGTGGTGCTTGACCAGCTCGGCGCGCTGCTCCTTGATGATCAGCGCCCGGGTGCGGAACTCCGGGTCGGAGTTTTGCTGGTACTTCTCGTCGATCGCCTTGACGGATTCGGCCTCGATCCGCGCCTGGGCGGGGTCGTAGATCCCGCACGGCAGGTCGCAGTGAGCATAAGCGACGGCCCTGGGCTCGAGCAGGCGGGTGAGCAGCCTCATCGATCCACCTTCCGTAGTGTCTGATCATTAATATTTCAGCTCCGACACTACCCCGCTCGCTTCCACCGACACGGGAGGGCCCGTGCAGTCGCCGCTCCGCCGGATCGCCGTCGTCGAGCACTCGATGGAACCGGTGCTGTGGCCGGGGGACTGGCTGCTGGTGCGCCGCACCCGCCGGGTCCGGGCCGGCCAGCTCGTGCTGGCCCGCCACCCCGGCCGGCCGACGCTGCTGATCGTGAAGCGCGCGGCGCGGCGCCAGGACGGCGGCTGGTGGCTGGAATCGGCCAATCCGGCCGCCGGGGCCGTGGACAGCGCACGGTTCGGTGCGGTGCCGGCTGAGCTGATCGAAGGCCGCGTGCTGTTCCGCTACTGGCCCCTGCGCCACCCGCGCGGCCGCGGGCCGGCGTCCCGGACATGAGCGGAGACCCCACCCGGGCGAACCGGGATGGGGCCTCCGTCAATCAGTACTGCCGGTCAGCGCTCCGGAGTGGCTCAGCCCTCGAGCCGGGGCTCCTGCGGCTGGTGCGCCTGCCGGTTGACCAGCTCCAGCATGGACTCCCGGGGCAGCCGGGTGGCCATGGCCCAGAAGTAGATGACCAGGCTGAACGCGGCCAGGACCACGATGTCCCACCAGAACGGGATGTGCATGGTGATGGTCGGCGCCTGCGGGTGCTTGTCGTCGGAGGCGGCCCCGCTGAACTGCCCCTGCCAGGAGATGATGCCCAGGCCGATCAGCCACACCGGCAGCCACATGGCCGACCTGAACTGAAGCGGCGGGCGCTTCTTGTCGAAGGCCATGTAGATGCCGATCAGGACGTAGCCGATGACCAGGACGATGCCGAGTTTCCACACGACCTCGAAGCCTGACCAGTAGATCAGCAGGTTGCCCACGATGAACGCCACCGGGCACAAGATGGCCGCCGCGGGCAGCCGGTACGGGCGGTCGGCGTCGGGCACCTGGCGGCGGAACGCGCCCAGCGCCAGCGGCGCACCCGAGTACATCAGCACGCTGGCCCCGGTGATCAGGCCGACCAGGGAGTGCCAGCTCGGGAACGGCAGCAGGAAGAACAGCCCGATGATGAACGCCGCGACCAGGCCGACCCACGGGATGCCCCGCCGGTCGGTCTTGTCGAAGAACGGCGGGAAGTACCGGTTCTTGGCCAGGCCGTAGCTGACCCGCGAGGTCCCGGTGGTGTAGATCAGGCCGGTGCCGAACGGGGAGACGAAGGCGTCGATCCGCAGGATGAACGCCAGCCACGCCAGGCCGACCACGCCGGCCAGGCCCGCGAACGGACCGGACAGGATGTCGGTGTTGCTGATGCCCGCGAAGCCCTTGCCCAGCAGGCTCGGCGGCATCGCGCCGATGAACGCCAGCTGCAGCAGGCAGTAGATGATGATGCCGACGGTGACGGCCAGGATGATGGCCCGGGGCAGGTTGCGCTGCGGGTCCTTGATCTCACCCGCGAGCTGGTCGGCCTGCTCGAAACCGGAGTAGGCGAAGATGATGCCGGCCGCGGGGAGCGCGGAGAACAGGGCGTGCGCCCCGCCCGGCATGAAGCCCTGGCCGCCGGCGGTGAAGTTGCCGCCGTGGAACTTGAACAGCAGCACGACGATGGCCAGCACCGGGACCGCGATCTTCCACCAGGTCAGCGCGCTGTTGACCCGCGAGAACACGCGCATGGCCAGGAAGTTGACCGCCACGAAGATGGCCATCAGCACGATGGTCAGGATGAAACCGGTCCCGGTCACGTTGCTCTTGGTGGCGTTGTAGATGCCCGGCCAGAAGTGCGACCCGTACTGCATGACCGCGAAGCATTCGATCGGCGCGATCGTCACGGCCTGCAGGTAGGAGAAGAACCCGAAGCCGACTCCGGCCGTGCTGCCGAACGCGAAGTGCGGGAACCGGCCCGTGCCGCCCGCCACCGGGTACATCGCACCCAGTTCGGCGTGCACCAGCGCCAGCACCATGACCACTACGCCGGCGATGACCCAGTCCAGGATGGCGGCCCCGCCCACCGCCTGCGCGGCGAAGAGCGCTCCGAACAGCCATCCGGAACCGATGATCGAGGTCTCCGACGCCCAGGCGGCGCCGATGAAGCCCATCTCACGTTTGAGCCCCGTATCAACCGGAGCGACCGCAGTGGTGCCGGCCTCCGTATTACTAGCCATACTCGGTCCCTTTTTCGGTCATGCCCCGCAGGGCGGTGGTCACCCGCGTGTCGGATCGCGTTATGCAGGTGAGCGTTGGCGTATGCGCTGAGTGAAAACATCGTAGGGATGCGGCATGGAGCTGAGAAGTGGCCCGTGGCGTCGTTTTGGTAACGCGCATCACTAATAAGTGCCCCTCGCGAACGCTCCGTGATACCCGGGCCCGCCTCCACCTCATTGAGATTGCCTGTAAGGGGAATACCCACTCGTCATTACAAACCGATGTCTGCGGCATTTCAAGAATGTCGCGGCCGGGCGGGGGCGCAATAAGGACAGACGGTACAAAAGGCCGGCCGGTCCGTCCAGGGTCCCGTGGGCGCCCGCCGGGCCCGGATCTCAGGCCCGGCGTGGCAGTAACCGGGCATGCGCATCAACTACGTGCTCGACTGCGCCGACCCCGACCGGCTGGCCGATTTCTGGGCCGCCGCCGTGGGCTGGGAGCGGCACGGCTCGGGCGGACCGTATGTCTCGCTCCGGCGGCCGGGCACCGGCCAGCCCGAACTGCTGCTGCAGCAGGTGCCCGAACCCAAACAGGTCAAGAACCGTATGCATCCCGACCTGCGCGTCCAGGACAGCAAGGCCGAGGTCGCCCGCCTGGTGGCCCTGGGCGCCACCGTCCTGGCCGGTCCGCACGACGACGAGGGCCACTGGACGACGGTGCTGGCCGACCCGGAGGGCAACGAGTTCTGCGTCATCGTCTCACCGGAAGGCTGGTGGCCAGAGCCCTGACGGTAGGGTCGGCTCATGTTCGCTGTGAGCGCGGCACGCATCGACACCGAGGACCCGCTGCACGGCCTGGAGCTGGGGGAGCGGCCCGATCCCGAGGTGCCGGACGGCTGGACCACGGTGCGCGTACGGGCGGCCGCGCTGAACCACCACGACCTGTTCACGCTGCGCGGGGTGGGTATCAAAGCTGATCAGCTGCCCATGGTGCTCGGCTGCGACGCGGCCGGTACCGACGAAGACGGCCGTGAGGTGGTGGTGCACGCGGTCATCGGCGACCCGGACGCCGGCGGCGGGGACGAGACCCTGGACCCGCGGCGGAGCCTGCTGTCCGAGCGGTACGACGGGACGTTCGCCGAGAAGGTCACGGTGCCTCGCCGCAACGTGCTGCCCAAGCCGGCCGCGCTGTCGTTCGAGGAGGCGGCCTGCCTGCCCACCGCGTACCTGACCGCCTACCGGATGCTGTTCACCAGGTCCGGCGTGCAGCCCGGCTCGACCATCCTGGTGCAGGGGGCGGGCGGCGGCGTGGCCACCGCGCTGATCACCCTGGGCGCCACGGCGGGCTACCGGATGTGGGTCACCAGCCGCAGCGAGGAAAAGCGCCAGCTCGCCCTGGACCTCGGCGCCGACCGGGCCTTCGAGACCGGTGCGCGGCTGCCCGAGCGCGTCGATGTGGTGATGGAATCGGTCGGGGATGCCACCTGGGGCCACTCGGTCAGATCGCTCCGGCCGGGCGGCCGCATCGTCATCTGCGGCGCCACCAGCGGGCATATGCCCCCGGCGGAGCTGCAGCGCATCTTCTTCCTGCAGCTGTCGGTGGTGGGTTCGACCATGGGCACCCGGGCCGAGCTGGGCCGGCTGCTGGCGTTCTGCGGGCAGTCCGGCGTCCGGCCGCTGATCGGGATGCGGCTGCCGCTCCGTGAGGCCCGCGAAGGCTTCGCCGCCATGGCCCTGGGCGAGCAGTTCGGCAAGATTGTCTTCACCGTCGGCTGACCCGAGGCCGCGGCCGGGCCGCCGGCGTCAGCCGGGGGAGGAGCCGGTGCCCGGTCCGGGCGGGCCGCCCGCGGAGCTGGTCCCCGTGGGCGGTTCCGGCGCCGGGCCGTCTTCCTCGCCCGGCGTCTGCAGCCCGTTCGGGTGCGTATGACCGGGACCGAAGATCTCGCTGCGCACGCGGTCCAGGGTCTCGTCCAGGATTATCCGGAGCTCGGTCAGGGCGTCCTCGCCCGCTCCGGCACTGGACTGCCAGGCCAGGCGGCGCATCTCGCGGACGAAGTCCCTGACCGTCTGTTCCAGGTCCCGGAGCAGGCCGGCGTCGGGCTTGGCCGGAAGGCCGCGGCGGCCCGGCCAGTCCGCCCAGGCGGCCCAGTTGCCCCAGTCGTGGTCCGCCGGGCGGGTCTGGTCGCGCTCGGCCCGGACCCGTTCCTGGGCGTCGCCGCGGATGCGGCGGGCGTTCTCCTTGGCCTCCTCGCGCACCTGGCGCGCGCGCTCCCGGGCGTCCTCCCGGTTCCAGCGGGGCCGCGGGCGGTCCTGGCCGGGAGCGGGGCGGTGCACTTCGCGCGCCGCGTCATCGGCCTCTTCGGCGGCCCGGGCGTTCCGGGTCGCCCAGGTCAGCTCCTCGCGCAGGCTGCGGACGGTCTCGCGGACGTCTTCCTTGACCTCGCGCACCACGTCGCGCACGGAGTCGGACAGTTCCTGTTCCAGCTCGGCCAGGTCGTCCCCGCGATCACGGAGTTCCTGGCGGCCGGCGTCGGTGATGCGGTAGACCTTCCGGCCGTCCACCTCGTCGTGGGTGACCAGCCCTTCCTCCTCCAGGCGGGCCAGCCGTGGGTAGATCGTGCCGGGTGAGGGGGCGTACACCCCCATGAACTGGTCGCGCAGCAACCGGATGACCTCGTACCCGTGCCGCGGTTCCTCGTCGAGCAGCCGGAGCAGGTACAGCCGGAGCCTGCCATGCCGGAAAACCGGACTCATCGGGTCTCGCCCTTCGTCTGTTCGTCGCTGCGCTCCCCGGGGGCGCCACCTCCGCCGCCCGGCGCGCCACCTGCGCCACCTGCGCCGTCCGCGGGGACCGCGTCGGTGGCCACCGCCCACGCGTCCGCGTCCGCCGGGGGCTCGGCCCGGCCATCGGCCGCGGGCTTCGCGGGCTCAGAACGTTTCGGGGCGTCCGGCTGTTCCGCGCGCTTGAGCAGCGTGACCCGGCCCGACAGCGTGGTCACCGTAATCTGCCCGGAACCATCGCCCAGCGTGCCGTTCAGCGAGTGCGAAGCCGGAGTGTCCGTGGGCCGCAGGCGGTCGAACTCGCTGAGAACCCGGCCGGAGGTGGAACGGAGGCTGACCCTGGCGTCCGGCTCGGCCGGCAGCCGCAGGGCCACGTCGGAGGAGACCGTGGCCACCCGGACCTGACCGGGCCGGCCCAGATGGACGTCGGCGGTGACGCTGCCGCTGACCGTCTTGGCGTCCAGCCGGTCCAGCGAGCCGCCGGCCAGGGTCAGGTCACCGGACACCGAGTTGAACGAGATCTGGCCGCTCAGGTCCTGCGCCTCGACGTCACCGGAGACCGTGCGGGCGTCGACCCGGCCGCCCAGCCCGTCCAGCGTGATCGCCCCGGACACGCTGCGCACCGAGGTCCGCGCAGCCACCCCGGACACCACCGCCGTCGCGGCCACCACCCCGACCTGCGCCGGGCAGTCACGGGGCACGATGACGGTCAGCTCAGCCGAATGGTTCTGGGGCCGGAGCCACTCCAGCAGCCCGTCCCAGGTCAGGTCCTCGTAGCTGATGGTCAGCACCCCGTGGTCGTGGCTGACCACCAGCGGCCGGCCGCTGATGCTGGTGATGTCGAGGGCCGGCGTCTCGCTGGTGGCCAGGACGGCCACCGAACCCGCGATGGTCCGCACCCGCAGTGCGGTCACGTCGTCGAAGGCGAGGCGCGTCGGTGCGTCGACCGTCCACTGCGGCATCAGCTGTCTCCTGTCCGGCCGGTTCCCGGCGTCGCCGGCCCGGCTTCCCGCCACGACCAGCTTATCCAGACTTACGATATATCTTGTCTTCGCCTGGTCAAGGCGCGCTGCAACCCGGTCCGGGCCCGGCGCAGGCGCCGGGCCGGGCAGGGTGGCCTGGTCAGTCGTCCTCGTCGAGCCGGGCCAGCCAGCTGGCCAGCCGCTCGACCGGGGTCTCGAACTCCGGGTTGAGGTCCACAAAGTCCCGCAGCCGCCCGGCCAGCCAGGACAGGCTGACCTGCTCCTCGCCCCGGCGTTCGTCGAGCTCTTCGATGCCCTTGTCGGTGAAGTACATGAATCCTCCGCGCCGCCGCCCGGCCGCGGGGCGGCCGGTGGCCGCCCCGCGCGTGATCAGCTCAGCGCCGTCTCGAGCAGCTGCTTGTGGGTGGCCGCGTGCTGCTTGGCCGACCCCGTGGCCGGGGCCGAACTCGCCGGCAGTGACACCAGCTCGAGCTTGCGGCCGAGCAGCTCAGGCAGCTTGAGCGCCATCCGCGGCCAGGCGCCCATGTTGGCCGGCTCTTCCTGGGCCCAGACGAGCTGCCCGGCCTGCGGGTACCGGGCCAGCTCGGCCCGGAGCTCGTCCAGCGGCAGCGGGTAGAGCCGCTCCACCCGCACGATGGCCGCCGTCGAGCCGGAGGCCCGCCGCTGCTCGGCCAGGTCGTAGTAGACCTTGCCGGTGCACAGCACGACCTTGCGGACCTGGGCGGCGTCGAAGTCCTCCGGCTCGCCGATCAGCGGCTGGAACGACCCGCTGGTGAAGGCCGAGGCCGGCGAGGTGGCCGACTTGAGCCGGAGCATGGACTTGGGCGTGAACACGATCAGCGGTTTGTTCCGCCCGGACAGGCCCTGCCAGCGCAGCAGGTGGAAGTAATTGGCCGGGGTGGTGGGCACCGCGACCGTCATGTTGTCCTGGGCGCACATGGACAGGAAGCGCTCGATCCGGGCCGACGAGTGGTCCGGGCCTTGACCCTCGAAACCGTGCGGCAGCAGCAGTACCACGCCGGAATGCTGGCCCCACTTCTGCTCGCCCGCGCTGATGAACTCGTCGATGATCGACTGGGCCCCGTTGAAGAAGTCGCCGAACTGGGCCTCCCAGGCCACCAGGGTGTCCGGCCGGGCCACCGAATAGCCGTACTCGAAGCCCATC
>DASWVA010000488.1:0-1956 GCA_036401415.1 Streptosporangiaceae bacterium | reverse complement strand
ACCGCAAGATCGCCTTCGCGTGGGCGCCCGCCTTCCTTCCCCAGAAGACGAACGCCCCTGCCAAAGTGACCATGTGCCCGCGCATCCGGGAACTTGGTCGCGACCCTAGGAACGACCGTGCCGCCGCGTCAACACAGCCTGTGGATAACTCTGTGGAGGACGTGGGGAGGGGCCGGCGTGTTGCTGGGGACAAGCCGGTTCACAACCTGTGGATTTCCGTCGCCGCGATGACCGGCCTAGCACACCAGCTGGCCAAATGTCCTCCACCCACTGTGCAGAAACATTTCCCGGCCCGCCTGCGCCCCAGCAGTCCGCCCAGTCCCATCCGCCCCGCCTTCGAACCCCGCGGGCCAGCAGCCCGCAGGCAGTCGCCGGGCTCAAGGCCCCTCGGGTGCCCCGGGAGTGTCAGGGTCAGCTGTTCCCTCGGTCCCCGGCCCGGACTCACCTGCGCCCGCGTCCCCGGCGGGGGGCGATCCCGCCGATTCCGGGCCATCCGTCAGCGAGTCCACGTCCAGTTCGGAGACATCCAGCTCCGGGCGCCCCTGGACGAAGCCCTCCGGGTCGTCCAGGTCCTCGGCCGTCGGCATCAGGTCCGGGTGGGCCCAGAGCGCGTCCCGCCCCTCCACGCCGCGGGCGTCGGAGAGGCCGTGCCAGATGGTGGCCGCCTCGCGCAGCCGCCGGGGACGCAGTTCCAGGCCGACCAGGGTGGCCATGGTCCGCTCGGCCGGCCCGCCGGTGGCCCGGCGCCGCCGGATCGCCTCGGCCAGTGCGCTGGCGTGCGGCAGCCGGTCGGTGGCGGCGGCGTCCACCACGGTCGAGACCCAGCCTTCGACCAGGGCCAGCGCAGTCTCCAGCCGGGCCAGCGCGACCTTCTGCGCCTCGGTATTCTCCGGCCGGAACAGCTCACCGCCGGCCAGGGCGTCACGGAGCGCTTCCGGGTTGCTCAGGTCGACCGAAGGCATGGCTTCCTCCAGCCGCGACAGGTCGACGGTCATTCCTTTGGCGTACGCCTCGACCGCGCCGAACAGGTACGCGGTCAACCACGGCACGTGCGCGAACAGCCGGTGGTGGGCGGCCTCGCGCAGGGCCAGGTACAGCCGTACCTCGCCCGCGTCCACGCTCAGCCCCTCGCCGAACGCGGCCACCCCCGACGGCAGCAGGGCCGCTGTGCCTTTCGGGCCGAGCGGCAGCCCGATGTCGAACGATCCGGTGACCTCACCGGCCAGCTCGGCCACGGCCGCACCGACCTGGCCGCCGATCATCGCCCCGCCGACCTGCTTCATCATCGCGCCCAGGCCGCCGAAACCGCCGAGCCCGCCACCGAACGCCCCGAAGGCCTGCTTCAGCTCCTCGGGTGCGCCTTCGAGCTGTTCCGGATCGATCTGCATCATGCTGCTCATGCCGTCCACCACGGTGGCGGCGATGGGCTCGCATAGTTTCGACCAGACCGGGAACGTCGCTTCCACCCACTCCGACCGGCTCCACGCCGTGGTGGTCGGGATGCCCGACGGGAAGGTGGTGGCGTCTTCGAGCCACAGGTCCGCCAGGCGCAGGGCTTCGGTGATCTCGTGCCGCTGGGAGCTCAGCACACTGGGGTCACCGGCGGCCGCGACCGCGTGCCGCGCTACGTTCTTGGCCAGGTCCCAGTTGACCGGGCCGCCTTGCCAGGACATGAGGTCGGCGAACTGGCGGAGCGCGTCCGCGAACTGCTGGGGGTCGCCGAACGGGTTCGCGGCTCCGAACGGGCCACCGGGACCGGGCGGCTGACCACCGCCCCCGCCGGTGCCGCCGCCGCCACCGGGCGGTTGCTGGCCGCCGGATCCTCCGGGGTCACCCGGCCGCTCCGGGTCGGGCGGGCCGAAGCCGAACGGACGATCAGCCATTTGTCCGTCCTCTCGGGCAGGATGGAAGGGTCATGACGGTCACGTTATCTCGGGAGCAGCCTAATTTGAGAAA
>DASWVA010000487.1:0-2648 GCA_036401415.1 Streptosporangiaceae bacterium | reverse complement strand
GCCGCCCGCGTGCCGGACCGTGTTCGCGGCCGCTTCGCCCACGGCCAGCACAAGGTCGACCACCTGGCGGGGGGTCAGCCCGGCGGCGCGGGCCCGCTCGCGGACCAGGCCGCGCAGCCAGGCCAGGTCGAAACGGAACGGAACCGACTCCGCGTCCGCGGGAGGTGCGGTCAGCGGCTCCCTGGACCGGGGCGCACGGGCGACTCCAGTCACGATCTCCCCTCCACGCCGGGTCAGCTGCCCGGGCCCCGGCTCCGCCCCGACGGCCCCCACTGGCCCTGGCCGTATCCGCCCTGGTTGTAAGGCTGCTGGCCGTAGTCGTCGTAACCGTCCCGCGGCGGCACCCGGCGCTGCCGGACCGCCCGGGCCCCGACCCCGTTAAGCAGCGACCCGATCGCGAAACCGATCACCAGGTCAACGGCGGCGGTGGCGACCTTCTGCGAGACCGGGGCCGACGTGCTGAACGGGAAGAGCACCAGGAGCAGCGTGACCAGGCCGACGATCCAGGTGAAGAAGGTCATGGGCCGGGGCGCGGCGGTCAGCAGCAGGTGCGCCAGCCCGGTCGCGAGCAGCGCCGCCACCGCGGCCAGGATCACCACGTCGGTGGTGTGCGCGTCGCCGTAGGTGCCCTGGCTCTGCGGGGACAGCAGCGGAATCTTGAACAGCCACCGGCACACCACCACGCCCACCAGCGCGACGAGCGCGGCGACGATGGCGGTGGCGACGCCGCCCGCCCACAGCTGCCGGACGTCTACCTCCGGTCGGGTCCGGGGCGGACCCTCGTCCGGGACGATCGGCCTGGTCATGGGATACCTGCCTCTAGGGTGAAAAACGGGCCAGCAAAGCGCCGGTCAATGGATGCGCAACTGGCCTTCACTGTACGACGCGGTACCCGGTCTGCCCTAAGGCAAACGGTGTCGGCGCGGCCGCGGGCCGCCCTGGGCGGGCGATACCGGGCCGTCTGCATACGGTTTGCTCTAAGGTGCGTAGACCCGGCCCCGACCGAGCAGGAGACATCAGTGACCAAGGTGCGCGACGTGATGACCGCGGAGCCGATCGTGGTTCAGCAGGATCAGTCCATCGCCAACGCGGCGCAGGCCATGCGGGACAACGCGGTTGGCGCGGTCCTGGTGGTCGACGGCGACAAACTGTGCGGCCTGGTCACTGACCGCGACCTCGTGGTCCGGGCGATGGCCGAGTCGGCGTCCCCGGACTTCCCGGTGGGCCGGGTGGTCAGCCCCGACCTGATCGCGGTCGGGGCCGACGACGAGGCCGACGACGCGGCGCGGGTCATGCAGGCCCACGCGGTCCGGCGGCTGCCGGTGATGGACGACGGCCGTATCGTCGGCATTGTGTCCATCGGTGACCTGGCCGTCAGCCGGGGCGAGGACTCCGCCCTGGCCGACATCAGCGCCGCCGAACCCAACGAGTGACCTGCGAACGGATCACCCATGCCACCATCGGGAGGCCAGGAGCCGCCTGAATCCGAGGTCACTGAGCTGGCTGCCCGGCGGGACGCGCTGCAGCAGGCGGCGGGCCTGCCCGGCGCCCGGGCCCAGTCGCTCCTGGACGCGGCGTTCGCCGAGCTGGACGGGGCCATCGACGCGCTGAGTGCGCTGCAGGCCCAGGCGGCGGTCCGCAAGGCCGAAGCTCCGTCGGAACAGACCCGGGCCGAGCGGCGGATGCTGCGCGCGGTGTTCCAGGAGGCCCCGGTCCCGCTGTTCCTGCTTGAGCGGGACGGGACCGTGCGCCGGGTCAACAACCGGGCCTGCGACCTCATCGGTTCCCGCCCGGCCTACGCGGCCGGCAAGCCGTTTGCGATGTTCGTGGACCTCACGTCCCGGGCCGCGGTCCAGAGCTACCTGGCCGCCGCCGCACGCACCGGCCGGACCCGGCAGACCGAGTGCGCTCTGCTCGGCGACGAGGGTGTGGTCCAGGTCCAGCTCACGGTCGAGCCGATCAGCCTGCCTGAGGACACCGGCGTGCTGCTGGTGGCCGCCCGTGACACCGTGATCCCGTCGGCCCCGCGCCACGCCGAAACCTCAATCGCCACTCCCGCCGCGCTGGCCCCGGCTTCTCCCAGGCCCGGCCCGCCACGCCGTCAGGCGGCGGACCTGGCACCTACCCGGTCGGGTGAGTCCAGCGGAGCCACCATGGCGGCCGTGCGGATGATGGCCCAGCGGATGGACCTGCTGACCGAGGTCACCCGGCTGCTACTGGAAAACAGCAGCTTCAGCGAGTCCCTGACCCTGCAGCGCTGCGCGCGGCTGCTGGCCGGGGAGCTCGCCTCGTGGGTCATCGTGGACGTGATCCGCGGCCGCCGGCTGCGCCGTCAGGTCGCGGTGGGCCCGGCCGGCGAGGAGTCCGAACTGGTCGCGCGAGCGCTGCGGGACACTGACCCGGAGCCGGACTCGCTACCGGCCCAGGTCCACGAGACCGGCAGGTCTTTGCTGCAGGCCCGCCTGGACGACACCGGCATCCTGGGCGCCGGCCCGGACGGCGTGCCGTTGCTGATGAAGCTGGGCGCCACCTCGGTGCTGTCCGTGCCGATCGCCGAGGGCGCCCGCGGCTACGGCGTCATCACGTTGTGCCGCCGGTCGGGGGAGAGCCCGTTTCAGATCGCGGACCTGGCTCTGGCCGAGGAACTG
>DASWVA010000486.1:0-6355 GCA_036401415.1 Streptosporangiaceae bacterium | reverse complement strand
GTACGGAGAAAACTAATCGGAAACTTTCCTATAAGATAGTGCCGTTGCCGGATTGAAACCAAGACCCATCGGCAAATTGGCCAGGGGGACAGGGAGAGGGACCGCGATGGAGCGCCGACCAGGCACGCCCAGCCTGCTGCGGGAGTTGAACGACCGGGCCGCGCTTGATCTGCTGCTGCCCGGCACGCCGCTGACCCGGACCCAGATCAGCGAGCAGACCCGGGTGTCCAAGGTGACCGTGGCCCAGATGCTGACCCGGCTGGAGGAACGCGGGCTGGTGACCGTGGTCGGGCAGCAGGAGGGCGGCCGCGGACCGAACGCCGCACTGTATTCAGTCGTGCCGTCCAGCGCCTACGTGGCCGGCCTCTACGTGGAGATGGACCTGGTCAGTGCCGGGGTCGCCGACGTCACCGGCCGGATCGTGGCCGAGGTCAGCGTGAACCCCACCGGGGCCCCCAACCCGGTCGAGCTGGTTCGCGGCGCCGTGGACCAGGCCTGCCGTACGGCCGGTGTCGAGATGAGCCGCCTGAGCGCGCTCGTCATCGGCAGTCCCGGCGTGGTCGACCCGCGCACCGGCGACCCCCAGCTCGCCATCAACCTGCCCGACTGGCACGAGGGCGTACTGGACTCCCTGCGCGGCGCGCTGCACCGGCCCGTCATCATCGAGAACGACGTCAACCTGGCTGCGCTGGCCGAGCGCTCGGTCGGCGCGGCCCGCGACCTCAGCGACTTCGTGCTGGTCTGGATGGGCATCGGCCTGGGTATGGCCGCGTTCCTGGGCGGCAAGGTGCACCGCGGCGCGGTCGGCGCGGCCGGGGAGATCGGTTACCTGCCCGTCCCGGGCGCCCCGATGCAGGAAGACGTCCGGCACCCGGCCAGTGGCGGCCTGCAGTCCCTGGTCGGGGCCAACGTGGTTCGCATGCTGGCCGGGGTGTTCGGCTTCGCCGCCCCCACCGCCGAGGAAGCGGTCGGTGCGGCCGTCCGGGCCGCCGCGGGGTCGTCGTCCAACGGTTCCGGCGCGACCGTGGCCCGGGCCCAGGAGTTCCTGAGCGAGGTGGCCCGCCGCGTCGCCCTGGGCGTGGCCTCGATCTCGGTCGTGCTCGATCCCGGCCTGGTCGTGCTGGGGGGCACCGTTGGCATGGCGGGCGGCACCGCCCTCGCCGACCGGGTCGCGGCCGAGGTGGACCGGATCTGCCCGGCCAGCCCCCGTGTCGTGCCGACCTCGGTCACCGGCGCCCCGGTCCTGCGGGGCGCCATGCTGGCCGCCGTCGACCAGGCCCGCGCCGACCTGCTCGCCTCTGTGTAAGGTGTCCAGCCGCGAGCGGTCCGGCCCTTGCCACAGAGTGTCAGGTGTCGCTAATGTTAGTTAAAACTAACATTTAACATCGCTGAGCAGAAGCACAGGGGAGTGGGGCCTGAGGGCTTGGCCGGGCTGCGCCAGTTCCTGGACGATTTTTGGGGGAATCCCTGGACGTGCCTGGCCCGGGCCATCGAGCCGGGGGAGCCGCCCCGATGAGCGGCGCCGTGAAGTACGTCGTCACCTATGGCGCGGCCGACGGCGCCGGGGACCAGCTTGGCGAGCACTTCCCGGCCCACCAGGCCTGGTTCACCGGCTTCGCCGACCGGGGCCTGCTGCTGATGATCGGCCCGTTCACCGACGAGCCGGCCGGTGACGCGCTGGCCGTGTTCACCACCCGGGCGGCCGCCGAAGAGTTCGTCCACGGCGACCCGTTCATGCGGCACGGCCTGATCGGCTCCTGGTCCATCCGCGAGTGGCGCGAGGCCCTCGTCAGCTGACCTCGCCCGGCCTGAGCCGAATCGACGGGACGCCTCTCCGTGCCGTGCTGCCTCTGCTCGGGGGCTGCCTCTGCTCGGGGACGCCTGCCTGCGCGGGCTCCTGCTCCTGGTCGACCCAGCCGCCGCTCCTGAACTAGGCGACCTCATCTGTCGCTGCGGCACGGCTGAACCGGTCGCCCCAGTCGCGTACCCGGTCCACCAGCTCCGGCGGTGAAATCACGCGGAACTCGGCCCCCACCGTGCCCAGGGCCATCATCGGCCAGTCGAGCGAGTCGGTGCTCATCCGGATCCGGCAGTGGCTCGGCCCGGTGGGCTCAACCGTCGCCCACTGGCCGATCTGCTCGCGCACCCGGCTGGCCGGCGCCTCGGCCACGGCTTCCACCTCGTAACTGGCCCGCACCGACCCGATCCCGGCCCGGACGAAGGCGGCCGCGTCGTCGGCGGGCAGTTCGCGGGGCCGGAACCGCGCCCCGGTGCTCTGTGGTTCGGTCAGCCGGTCCAGCCGGAAGCTGCGCCAGTCCTGCCGGTCCAGGTCGTACCCGACCAGGTACCAGCGCCGGCCCAGGGACACCAGCCGGTGCGGCTCCACGTGCCGCGCGGTCTGGGCGCCACTGGCCGCGGTGTAGGAGAACCGCATCCGCTCGGCGTCCCGGCAGGCCAGCGCGATCGTGGTCAGCACGGCCGGGTCCAGGTTCAGCTGGGCGCCGCCGCCGTCCCAGCGCGCGGGCACGGTCATCGCGGTCAGCGCCTCCACCCGGCGCCGCAGCCGCCCCGGCATCACCTGCACCACCTTGGCCAGCGCCCGCACCGAGGCCTCGGCGATGCCCTCGGCCGCGCCCTGGGCGGCCGTCTGCAGCCCCACCGCCAGGGCCACGGCCTCTTCGTCGTCCACCACCAGCGGCGGCAGCGCCGCGCCCGCGGCCAGCTGGTAGCCACCCTCGACCCCGCGGTGCGCCTCGACCGGGTAGCCCAGCTCGCGCAGCCGGTCGACGTCGCGCCGCAGGGTCCGCGGCGACACCTCCAGCCGGGCGGCCAGCTCGCCGCCGGGCCAGTACCGCTGGGTCTGCAGCAGCGAGAGCAACCGGAGCGTGCGGCTGCTGGTGTTGGCCATGTCCTTCATCATGCCGCGCATTGAGGTCAGGAAGTGACCGCAATGCCGTCTAGCCTGGTCTCATGAGCCATCAGATCAGTTCTAAGGTCACCTCTATGACTTCCCAGCCCGATGCGGCGCCCCTGGATCTCGAGCGCCAAGACCTGCTCGCCGAGCTGGGTCAGGCTCGGTACTTCCTGCGCCACACCACCCGTGACCTGACCGACGAGCAGGTCAGCCGCTGCACCACGGTCAGCGAACTTACCCTGGGCGGCCTGATCAAGCACGTGGCGGCGACCGAGGCGCACTGGGCTGGCTTCATCGTGGACGGGCCGTCACCCGCCGACGACTTCTCCGCCATGACCGAGGAGGATTTCGCCCGGCGGGTGAATGACTTCCGGCTGCTGCCCGGCCAGACCCTGGCCGGTGTGCTCGAGCACTACGGCGAGGTGGCGGCCCGCACCGACGATCTGGTCCGCAGCCTGCCCGACCTGAACGTCTCGCACCCGCTGCCCGAGGCTCCCTGGTTCCCGCCCGGGGCGCGCTGGTCGGCCCGCCGGGCGCTGATGCACGTCGTGGCCGAGACCGCCCAGCACGCCGGCCACGCCGACATCATCCGCGAGGCTCTGGACGGCGCCAAGTCCATGGGCTGACCCCGCCGTGATACCAACGGAGGGTGCAGCGCAGCGATCACCCGTGGCAGGACCTCCGGCCGGTCCTCTACCCGGACCCGTACGTCTTCGTCTCCGTCCCGGTGATGCCAGCGGAAGCCGGGGCGCCGGGCACCGAGTTCGCGGTCATCCGGGAGGACGAAGGGATCACGCTCGTCCTCACCCAGGACCAGGCGGACCGGCTCGGGCTGGCCTACGGGTACGTGGCCGCGCGGATCACGCTCACCATCGGTTCCGCACTGGCCGCGGTGGGTCTGACCGCCAAGGTCAGCCAGGTGCTGGCCACCGCCGGGATCAGCTGCAACGTCATTGCGGGCTCCGTCCACGATCATCTGTTCGTGGACGGGGCCCGCGGCCCCGAAGCGCTCGCCCTGCTGGAAGGCTGGTGAGTCCCGCGCCCGGCCCGGGATCAGCCGCGCAGCCGCAAGCCGCGCGGCGTGGGCCGGAACCCGGCTTCCTCCAGGGCGGTCGCCAGTGGTGAGTCGTAGATCCCCTCACCGTCGGCGCGTTCAACCGTCAGCCGGCCCAGCGCCCCGGCCCGCACCGCGTCCGCCAGCGCCGCCGCCACCGGGCGCAGCAGGTCCAGGTCGTCGGTCCACGACAGCAGGGTCTTGCCTCCCCGTTCGACGTAGAGCACGAGTTCCCCGTCGGCCAGAATGACCAGCGCGCCGGCCTTGCGGCCGGGCCGGTGCCCGCCCGGTGTCTCGTCCGGCCGTTCCGGCCACGGCAGCGAGGCGCCGTAGGCGTTGGCCGGGTCGGCCGCGGCCAGCACGATCATCTGCCCCGGTTCGTCCGCCTCCGTGTCGTCCTCCGGCGGGGGCGCCGGGTCACCGTCCCGCTCGTAGGCCCACGTGTCAGTGAACGCCCCGTCCCCGCCGGCCGCCTGCCCGCGGTAGCGGACCTGCTGCCCGCTGAGCGCACCGGCCAGCGGGACCGCCGCCCCGGACGGCGGCTGGGCCAGCGCGCGCATCCGGTCCACCGCTCCGGGGATGGCGAACTGCGCCGCCCCCAGGCCCTCCACGAAGTACCCGCGCCGCGCCCGTCCGGCGTCTTCCATGGCCCGCAGCACCGGGTAGACGGCGGAGAACCCACCCGGAATCCGTTCCGCGGCCACCGCACCCTTGGTCAGGATGCCGTACCGGTCCAGCAGTGACTGGGCCAGCGCGTGCGCCCGCAGGGTCGCATCGGTGCCGCCGGGGGGCAGCAGTGACCACCGGCCGCTGACGTTCGGCGGTCCGGTCCGCGACGGCATGGCCGGGCGGCCGTAGGAGGGACGGCGCCCGGGCCGCAGGCGCGACCGCGATGGGCCCGCCGCCGGGCCGGTGCGCCGCGGGCCGCCGCTGCCCAGCACCGTCCGCAATGGGCCCAGCGTGTCGTTGGTCAGCAGCCCGGCCCAGGTCAGATCCCAGATCGCGGTGGCCACGTCGACGTCGGACGGCGCCTTGGCCGAGCCGGCCTGGCTGGCCAGCCCGGCACATACCCGTTCGTGCAGCATCCGGAAGAACACCGCTCCGCCGTCCGCCAGTGCGTCCAGCACCGCCTCGTGCACCGGCGTCATCGTGATCTCGGACGGTGCGGGAAACAGCAGCGGCGCCGACTCGGCCGAAGCCAGCACCAGCCAGCCGTCACCGCCCGGCAGGCTGCCCGCGCCGGTCCACACCACCTCCCCGGCCGCGGTCAGCTCGTCCAGCATGGTGGGGGAGTAGTCGTGGATCCGGCCCGGCAGCACCAGGGTCTCCAGCGTGGACGCCGCCACCGGCGCCCCGGCCAGCTGGTCGAGGACGTCCAGGACCGCACCCGGGCCGCTGGGACCGCGGCGGTACCGCCGCCGGTTTCCCGGTCCCTTGGCCGGGGGCTCGATGGCCCTGACCCCCTGCCAGGCCGGCAGCAGCCGGGCCAGCGCGACCGGCGGCGCAGGCTCGGCCTCCTTGCGCAGCCGGGCCAGGCAGCGCCGCCGCAGCATCCGGAGCACCTCGGCGTCGCACCACTCGGTACCCCGGCCGCCGGCCAGGAACTCACCCTCGACCACCCGCCCCGCGGCCGAGAGCCGCCGGAGCGTCCCCGCCACCACCGCCACCCCGAGCGCATACCGGGCCGCGGCGGCATCGGCGGTGAAGGGCCCGTGCGTGCGGCCGTACCGGGCGATCAGGTCACCGAGCGGATCTGGCAGCGGCTCGGTGAACGCCTCCGGGACACCGGGCGGCAGCGGCACCCCGAGCGCGTCGCGCAGCCGGCCCGCGTCCTCGATGGCCGCCCACCGGGGCTGCCCGCCGACCCGCACCTCGATCGCGCGCCGCGCGTGGGCCAGCTCGGCCAGCCAGCCCGGCACGGCCTCCTGGTTGACACACCGCTGCGCCGCCTCTTCGGCGGACAGCGGGCCCGCCGTGCGCAGCACGTCGGCCAGGGCTTCCAGGTCCCGGGCCTGGCGGTCCGGGGCGAGCCGCTGCAGTTCCTGCTCGGTCTCCGTAACCACCGCCGGGTCCAGGAGCTCGCGCAGGTCGGCCTGGCCGAGCAGGTCGGCCAGTAGCGCCGAGTCCAGGGTCAGCGCCTGCGCCCGCCGTTCGGCCAGCGGTGCGTCCCCCTCGTACATGAACGCGCCCACGTACCGGAACAGCAGCGACCGGCTGAACGGCGACGGGGACTGCGTTTCCACCTCGACGATCCGGACCTTCCGGCTGGCCAGATCGCGCAGCAGGCCGACCAGTGCCGGGACGTCGAACACATCCTGCAGGCACTCGCGCACGGTTTCCAGCACGATCGGGAACGACGGGTAGTGGCTGGCCACCTCGAGCAGCTG
>DASWVA010000485.1:0-1730 GCA_036401415.1 Streptosporangiaceae bacterium | reverse complement strand
CAGCAGCCTGGCCCGGTCCGCCCGCAGCGCCTCCCCCGTCGTCACGCTGCCGTTCCTGGTGCTGGAGTTCATCTCGGGCATCTTCGTGCCGTTCAGTGACGTGCCGCGCGGGCTGCAGACCGTGGCCGCGATCTTCCCGCTGAAGTGGATGGCCCAGGGCCTGCGCTCGGTATTCCTGTCGCCGCGGGCGGCCGCCTTGGAGCCCGCACATTCGCGGGAACTCGGGCGGGTCGCACTGGTGCTGGTGGCCTGGGCTGCCGCAGGCTTGATCCTGTGTATCAGGACATTCCGGTGGCAGAGCCGGCGGTGACCGGGGCCGCAGGCGGGACGAGCCCGGCGAAACATCAGGGCCCGAGCCGGACGACCCAGCCCGGCAGCTGGGAGATGACCCCGCTGAGCTGGGACATCTTCTACGCCGTGGTGTTCGTGGTGGACGCGGTGGTGGCGCAGCTGGCACCGCTCACGGCGACGAGCAGGATCATCTTGAGTGCGGCCCTGGCCGCGATGGTGGTCTGGTACCTCGTGGTGGGGCGGCCGCAGATCTACGGCGGCAACGGTGGTGCCCGCAGCTGGCTGTATCTGGCCGGGATCATCGCGTTGTTCGCGGTGGCGCTGGCCCAGGCCCCGAACGTGTGGTTCGCGGCCTTCGCCTTGTCGCCCAAGTGCTTCTTCCTGCTGCCGTTCCGGCAGGCGATGATCCCGATCGTGGTGTTCAACGTGCTGGCCGGGGCGCTGTTCATCGCGAGCGCTCCCAGCCGGTCCGGCGCGACCGAAGCGTTGCTGGACATCGCGTTCAGCGTCGGCCTGGCCTTCGTCTACGGCCAGTTTGTGGACCGGATCGTCCAGCAGAGCCGGGAACGGGCCGACCTGATCGGCCAACTGGAAGCGACCCGGGCCGAGCTGGCCATCGCATACCGCGAGGCGGGCACGCTGGCCGAGCGGCAGCGGCTGGCCGGGGAGATTCACGACACCCTGGCGCAGGGCTTTTCCAGCATCATCATGCTGTTGCAGGCGGCCGAGAGCGGCCTCGGCCCGGGCACCCCGGCGCCGGCCCGGCAGCAGGTCTCGCTGGCCGCCGAGACGGCCCGGGAGAACCTGGCCGAGGCGCGCGGGCTGGTGGCCGCGCTCATCCCCGCCAGCCTCGCGTCCGGGAACCTGCCGGCCGCGCTGCGCCGCATCACCGGGCGGCTCCAGGCGGAGACCGGCATCGGCGCGGTATTCGAAGAGGACGGCGAGCCGCTGCCGCTGCCCGCAGCGCTGGAGGTGGTGCTGCTCCGGGTGGCCCAGGAGGCGCTGGCGAACGTGCGCAAGCATGCCGCCGCCACGTCCGCGCGGGTCCGGCTGAACTACGCCGGCACCACGGTGGTGCTTCGAGTCAGCGACGACGGGCGGGGCTTTGACCCGGGCCGCACCACCGACGGTTATGGTCTGCGGGGGATGCGGGAACGGCTGGATCAGGTGCACAGCCGGGTCGAGGTCACCAGCGTGCCGGGCGCAGGTACCTGCGTGCGAGTGGAGGTGCCGCTGTGAGCAGGAACGGCGATGGCACCATCCGGGTGGTCCTGGCCGATGACCACCCGGTAGTCCGCGCAGGCCTGCGCGGCATGCTGGCCAGCGAACGGGACATCGAAGTGGTGGCCGACGCCGCCTCCGGCGCCGAGGCGGTGGCGGTCGCGGCCCGGTACCGGCCGGACGTGGTGCTGATGGACCTGCGGATGCCGCACGGGGAC
>DASWVA010000484.1:0-1690 GCA_036401415.1 Streptosporangiaceae bacterium | reverse complement strand
CGCGCGGCGTACGGCGCGGACGAGATCACGTCGCTCCGACTCATCGGCCGGGTCGAACCCGAACCGGTCCGGCAGCCGGTCCCAGTCTTCAGCGGCCATCGGGACCTGCGGGTTCCGCCAGAAGTGGCGGCCGATCTTGCTTGACACCTCGAACATGACGAACTTGTAGGCCCAGGTGGTGAACCGGCTCTCACCGCGGAACTGGCCCAGCTTGGCCATGATGGCTACCATCGCGTCCGCCGCGGCCTGGTGGGCCAGGTCATCCAGTTCGGGGCCGGAGACGTCGAGCTGGCCGTGACGCCGGCTCAGCTCGGACCGGGCCACCCGCACCAGGACCCCGTGCAGCCGGGCGACCGCGTCGTCACGCTCGCCGCCGCGGCTGCTGAGCGCGCGCACCCAGGCTTCGGGTGGCTCCGCTGCTCCCATGACCGGGAGACTATGCGACGTGTCCGGTGACCGTTCCCGGCGGGAAGGAGCACGGCGTGGACATCGAGGTCGTCTGCTTCGACGTGTTCGGCACGCTGGTGGACTGGCATACGAGCATCGCGGCGGCGCTGGCCCGGGTGGGCGGCCGGGCCGGGATCGAGGCGGACTGGCCCGCGGTGGCCAACGCCTGGCGGGCGCTCTACCGCCCGACGCTGCAGCGGGTCATCGACGGCGGCCTGCCGTACCAGTCGCTGGACACGCTGCACCGGATGATGCTGGACCAGGTGGCCGGCCAGCACGGACTCGGGGCGCTGACCGATGCGGACCGGGACGAGCTGGTCCGGGCCTGGCACCAGCTCGATCCGTGGCCGGACAGTGGGCCCGGCCTGACCGCGCTGCGGGAGGGACACATCCTCAGCCCGCTGTCCAACGGCGGCCTGGGGCTGCTGACCCGGCTGGCCCGCTTCGCCGGCCTGCCGTTCGACTGCATCGTGTCCGCCGAGCTGGCCCGGTCCTACAAGCCGGACCCCCGCGTCTATCAGCTGATCCCCGGTTACTTCGGCATCGCGCCGGGCCAGGTGCTGATGGTCGCGTGCCACCCGGACGACCTGGTGGCCGCGGCCGCCCAGGGGCTGCGCACCGGGTACATCCCGCGCCCGGCGGGATGGGGCCCGGGCGGTACGGCGCACCGCCCTCCGGACCGGGCGGACTACGCCGCCGCTGACCTGGTCGAACTGGCGGCGCAGGTCGGTGCCGGGCCGATCCGGTAAAGGCGCCTCCCCGATAGATTCAGCCAACGGCTGTTCCCTCATCCGGCGGTCACTGGAGCCCGCTCATCATCGCGTACCGGGGGTTCCTGGGGCGCGGGCCGCAGCCATTCGCGGGCCGGCAGCAGCAGCGGCCGGGTGGGCAGGGAGATGACGGCTTCCAGCGTGGCCAGGCGGCGCAGGAATGCGAACGCGAACCAGGTGGGAATCCACGGCAGGCTCCGCCAGTAGCCGTACCGGACCACGAACGGCAGGCTGACGATGAGCGGCAGCGCCCCGGCCAGGATGTACAGCAGGAAGAACGTGACCACGTTCTGCCGGTAGCTGGGGTGGGTGAGCACGAGTTCCAGCATGAAGATCGGCGCCACCATGCCGGCCTGGAGCGAGAACCAGGCGAACCCGCGGCGGATGGTCCAGAACCAGACCCGCGGGCCGAACGACCCGGCCCGCAACGGCTCGTGCCGGGCGAAGGCGTGGAAGCCCGCCCGCGCCCAGCG
>DASWVA010000483.1:0-3364 GCA_036401415.1 Streptosporangiaceae bacterium | reverse complement strand
ATCTTCAACCTGGGCCACGGCGTCCTGCCCGGCACCGATCCCGGTCAGCTGGGCCGCCTCACCGACCTGATTCACCAAGAGTCTGCAGGGCCTCGCTGAAGGTCCCGGCGGACTGGGCGCCGGATATCGCGAGGCGGCCGTCCAGCACGTAGCACGGGACGCCGGTGATGCCGGCCGACCGGGCCTGCTCTTCATCCTGGCGGACCTCGCCGGCGTAATCCTCGCCGTCCAGGAGCCGCTGCACGTCGCCGGGGTCCAGCCCGGCGGTGGCGGCCACCTGGGCCAGCATCTCCGGGTCGAAGACGTTGGCGGCCTGGCCGAAGTAGGCCCGGTGAACGGCCTCCAGCAGGCGGTGCTGGAGGCCCTGGTCGCGGGCCAGGTGGAGCACCCGGTGCACGTCGAACGTGTTACCCAGGGGCCGGTCGGCGCGGAACGGCAGGCCCTCAGCCCTGATCAGGGCGCCCACCCGGCCCTCGGCCGCCTCCGCGCCGGCCGGCGACAGGTGGTACTTGGTGGCCAGCATCTCCAGGACGGGCATGGTCTGGCCCGCTGGCCAGGACGGGTCCAGCTCGAAGGAGTGATAGACCACTTCCACCTCGTCGCGGCCGCCGAAGGCCGCGAGTGCCTTCTCAAAGCGTGCCTGGCCCAGATAGCACCAGGGGCAGACCACATCGCTCCAGATATCGACCCGCACGAACCCCAGCTTAGGCTGGGCGGGTGAGAGAACCGCATGTGGTCATCGTCGGGGGTGGCATCGCGGGGCTGGCCGCGGCGTATTTCCTGCGCGACGAACCGGTCCGCGTCACCGTGCTGGAAGGGTCGCCGCGGCTGGGTGGCAAGCTGACCGCCTCCGAGGTGGCCGGGGTATCGGTGGACGCGGGCGCGGAGGCGCTGCTGCGGCGCCGGCCCGAGGGCACCGAGCTGATCGCCGACGTAGGGCTGGCCGGTCAGCTGGTGCTGCCCGGCACCACCGCGTCCGGGATCTGGAGCCGGGGCGGCCTGCACCCGCTGCCGTCCCGGCAGTTCATGGGCGTGCCCGCGGACCTGGATGGGCTGGCGGACAGCGGGGTGCTGTCCGCCGACGGTCTGGCCCGGGCCCGGCAGGACCTGGAGCTGCCCGCCAGCCCGCGCGACGGGGACGTGGCGGTGGCCGCCTACGTCGGGGCCCGGTTCGGGCCGGAACTGGTCGACCGGCTGGTCGACCCGCTGCTCGGCGGGGTGTACGCGGGGCGGTCTGAGGAACTGTCGTTCGAAGCCACCCTGGGCCCGCTGGCCGCAGCGGCCGGCTCACACCGGTCACTGACCGCGGCGGCAATGTCACTGCTGCCCGCGCCGCCGGCGGCCGGCCCCGCCTCCCGGCCCGCGGTGTTCACCACGCTGACCGGCGGCCTGGGCGCGCTGCCCGGGGCCGTGGCCGCGGCGTCCGGAGCCGCGGTCCGGACCCGGGCCACCGTCCGGGAACTGGCCCGCACCGGCACCGGCTGGCGGCTCACGGTCGGGCCGGCCGCTGACCCGGAGCGGATCGAGGCCGACGCGGTGGTGCTCGCGTTGCCCGCGCAGCCCGCGTCCCGGCTGCTCAGCGGGGTGGCGGGGGCATCCGCGGCCGTCACCGCCCTGGCCGGGATCGAGTACGCCAGCATGGCCATCGTCACCCTGGCCTATCCGCGCTCCCGGTTCCCGGCCGCCCAGAGCCCCGCCGGGCAGGCCCGCAGCGGATATCTGATCCCCGCGGTCGAAGGGCGCGCGGTCAAGGCGGTCACGTTCTCCTCGGTGAAGTGGCCGCACCTGATCCGCCCGGACGAACCGGTGGACATCGTCCGCTGCTCGGTCGGCCGGGTCGGGGAGGAGAGCGTCCTCCAGCGCGACGACACCGACCTGGTCGCGCTGGCCGCGGCGGAGCTGGCTGACGAGACCGGCGCCTCGGGGCCGCCGGTGGACAGCCGGGTCACCCGGTGGGGTGGAAGCCTGCCCCAGTACACGGTCGGGCATCTGGACCGGGTGGCCACGATCCGGGACCACGTCGGGGCCCAGCCCGGGCTGGCGGTGTGCGGCGCGGCCTACGCGGGGATCGGCATTCCCGCCTGCATCGGCACCGCCCGGACGGCCGCCGACCAGATCCGGCGTTACGTCAAGGAGCTGGCATGACCGACAATGGACGTATGGCTGCCAACGACGACACGGACCGCCCGGGCACGGCGGCGGCCCGGCCCCGGGCCCGTGACCTGAACGAGCAGATCCGGTACACGATGTGGTCGGTGTTCCGGGTCTGCGACCCGGTCGCGCTGGAGGACCGGCCCGCCCCCGGCGGCCGGGAGAGCCTGGCCCGCGAGGTCACCGACCTGCTCGACCAGGCCGCGGGCAAGGGCACGGCCACCCGCGGCTGCTACGACGTGCAGGGGCTGCGCGCCGACGCCGACTACATGTTCTGGTGGCACGCGCCCACCTCCGATGACCTGCAGGAGATCTACGCCCAGTTCCGCCGCACCCGGCTCGGCCGGGCCAGCGAGCCGGTCTGGTCGGCGATGGCGCTGCACCGCCCGGCCGAGTTCAACAAGGGCCACATTCCGGCCTTCCTGGCCGATGAGGAACCGGGCAACTACGTCAGCGTGTACCCGTTCGTTCGCTCCTACGAGTGGTACCTGATCGACCCGGGCGAGCGGCGGAAGATGCTGGCCGAGCACGGCATGATGGCCCGGGAGTACCCGGACGTACGGGCCAACACCGTGGCCAGCTTCTCGCTGAACGACTACGAGTGGATCCTGGCCTTCGAAGCCGACGAACTGCACCGCATCGTCGACCTCATGCGGCACCTGCGCGGCGCCGAGGCCCGCCGCCACACCCGGGTCGAGATTCCGTTCTACACCGGCCGGCGCAAGCCGGTCCGGGAGCTGGTCGCTGCCCTGCCGTAAGCATGGCCGAAGATCTCAGAGTCAACAGCTGGCTGGTGATCCCCGCCGGTGAGCTGGCCGAGCGGTTCTCCCGGTCCTCCGGGCCCGGCGGCCAGGGTGTCAACACGGCCGACACCCGGGTCGAGCTGTCGTTCGACCTGGCCCGCTCGCCCGCGCTGCCCGAGTACGCCCGGGTGCGGGCCCTGGACAACCTGCGCGGGCGGATCAGCGAGGACGGCGTGATCACGGTGGTTGCCTCCGAGCAGCGCAGCCAGCTGCTGAACCGGCGGGCCGCCCGCGGCCGGATGGCAAACCTGATCCGGGAAGCGATCGCGCCGCCGCCCGCCCCTCGCGTAGCGACCCGGCCCAGCCGCCGGGCCCGGGAACGGCGGGTGACCGACAAGCGGCGCCGCAGCGCGGTCAAGCGGAACCGCCGGGTCAACCCGGGCGAGGAGTGAGCCCGGCCAGCAATGAGC
>DASWVA010000482.1:0-1600 GCA_036401415.1 Streptosporangiaceae bacterium | reverse complement strand
CGCCAGTTCGTTCTCGGCCGCGTCGAGGCGGCCCAGCACCTCGGCACCCCGGTCGGCCAGCAGCCGGCCGGCGTCGGTGAGGCGGATGCCGCGCCCGGCGCGCTGGATGAGCCGGACGCCGGTCTCGGCCTCCAGCCGGGCTAGGTGGTGGCTGACCGACGGCTGCGCGTAGTTCAGCTCGCGGGCCGCGGCCGTCACCGACCCGTGCCTGGCCACCGCGACCAGGACCCGGAGCCGGGTGACGTCCAGCATGTAACGACTATAGATGAGGCCAATTTGTTCGGCGTGAGAGCGATATCCGGCCTATGTGCCCTGGCCAGCCACCCGGGCAGCCACCAGTTGGCCCGGCCGAGCAGCTCCATGATCGCGGGCACCAGCACGAGCCGGACGACCGTGGCGTCGACCAGGACGGCCACGGCCAGCCCGAGGCCGATCTGCTTGACCGAGACGTCGGCGCCGAGGACGAAGGACAGGAAGACGACGATCATGATGGCGGCGGCGGCGCTGATGACCCGGGCCGTACGGGCCAGCCCGTGGGCCACCGAGGCGGTGTTGTCGCCGGTCCGGTCGTACTCCTCCTTGATCCGGGACAGCAGGAACACCTCGTAGTCCATGGACAGCCCGAACAAGATCACGAACAGGAACATCGGTACCCAGGTAGCCACCGGGACCTTCGCCGGGAAGCCGAACAGCTGGTGGCCCCAGCCCCACTGGGTGACCGCGACCAGCACGCCGTAGGCGGCGCCGATGGACAGCAGGTTCATCACCGCCGCCTTGATGGCCACCACGACCGAGCGGAACACCACCAGCAACAGCACCATGGACAACCCCACGACGACACCGATCAGCCAGGGCATCCGGCCCGAGATCGTGTTGGCGAACGTGACGTTGCCCGCGTTCGGCCCGGTCAGGTAGGCGGTCAGCCCGGAGGCGGCCGCGGCCCGCGGCACGACCTGGTCGCTGAGCCGGTTGACGAGCGCGTTGGTGGCCGGATTTTCTCCGCTGGTGGCGGGATAGGCGATTTCCATGACCGCCCGGCCGTCCGGGCTGACCACCGGCGGCGTCACCCGGGCCACTCCGGGCGTGCGCGCCAGCGCCCGTTCCAGCGCGGCACCGGCGGCCTGCAGGCCCCGGGTGCCCGGGTGAGCCCCGGTCGCGGCCACGATCAGCGGGGCGCTGTACCCGGGGCCGAAGCCTTCGGCCATGGCCTGGTAGCTGGCCCGGCCCATGGTCCCGGCCGCCTGCGCCGACTCGTCCGGCATGTTCAGCGTCATGCTGAGCGCGGGCACGGCCAGCACGGCGATGACTGCGGTCGCGGCCAGCGCCGCCCGGGCCGGATGCCGGCTGACCACCGCGGCCCAGCGTTCGGCCGCGTGCGGTGCTGTTTCCTTTGTCCTAACGTTCCGTGGCCGGCGTCGCAGGCCAGGTACGCGGAACCGGGACACCCGGCCCAGCCGGCTCCCGGTGAACCCGAGCAGCGCGGGCAGCAGGGTGAGGGCGGCCAGCACGGTCATGGCCACGGTGACCGCGGCCGCCACCGCCACCCCGTTCATCAGCGGCTGGCGCAGCACGAACAGCCCCATCATGCCGATAGCGACGG
>DASWVA010000481.1:0-2414 GCA_036401415.1 Streptosporangiaceae bacterium | reverse complement strand
CTGAGGCGCTCGCGGCTGACCAGGAACTGACCAGCCGCGCTCTGGCTCTGCGTGCGGCTGGCCTGCCTGGCTCGCTGGAGGAGCTGCGGGCCCGCGCGTACCTTGACGCTCTGCTCGGTTGCGACTGCGCCCCACCACCCGCCAGCCCGAGCCAATCAGCGCCGGCCCCTGCCAATCCGGCGACCTCCGATCCCGGTCAGCCGACCCCCGATCCCGATCAGGCCCGGAACCCGCCGCTGGCCGCCCTGGTCAACCTGACCGTGCCGCTGACCCCCGCCATGAGCCCGGCCGACGCCCCCGGATCGGTCGCAGGATTCGGGCCTGTCGACCCCGCGCTATCCCGTCGACTGCTTGACCTGGCGGCCACCAGCCCACAAACCCGGTTCTGCCTCACCATCACCGGTCAGGACGGAGAAGCCGTCGGTCACGGCTGCGGCGGCGGCCAGCCACCCCCGGCCAGCCCATCAGCTGCCCGGTCCTACATCTTCACCATCAGCCCCCTGGCGGACGCCAGCTGCGACCACCGCCACGAGGAACCCGGCTACCAGCCCAGCCGCCGGCTCCGCCACCTGATCGGAGCCCGCTCCTGTACCTGCAGCGCCCCCGGCTGCCGCACGCCCACCGCCCGCTGCGACCTGGACCACACCATTCCGTACGACCAGGACGGCCGGACGTGCGAATGCAACCTGGCCCCGCTTTGCCGGCACCACCATCGCTGCAAACAGTCCGAGGGCTGGCGTCTCGAGCAACTCAGCCCCGGGACGATGCGCTGGACCACGCCCGCTGGCCGCGAATACACCACCACCCCCAGTACCAACCGGTAGGGCCGATTCGGGGCGGACCAGCGCCTGCGCTGCGGGTGTTGCGTCAGCTGTCGGACCGCCGCAAAACGGAGGCCTGCCCGGTAAGGGCAGGCCTCCGTTACGGCTGACGCACGGGCGTTCGGGTTAGCGTGATCGCCTGAGGTCGCTCCGGACCTGGTCCGCGATCTCGTGGATCTTCTGTTCAGTCTGCTCGAGCGAGGCTTCCGCCTTGGCGGTCCGCTCAGCGGCGCGACGTTCCCGCCAGGTCGGCTTGTGGTCGACCGTCGCGGGCTTCGATCGCTTCAACAGGCGCACGATCCATCACTCCTTCCGCACCGCGGCGCGGTGGCGACCGGCCGATACCCGGCCGAGGATCACCTAATCACTCAGTTAGGTAACGCACGCATAAACACGCCTATCAGGCAATATGCAAACCTTCACTCAGAACATTCGGCCTAGAAAGCCTTTCACCGTCTGTTTTTCTGCGTGTACAAGTGGTTACTATGCGTGAGTCGCCATCATCGGGGGATGTGCCAGGGTGGATCTCGCTACACCAGATGCGCAGGTGGCCGCCGCCCGTCGCGGGCCCGGCCGGCCGGCCTCGCGCGCCCTGGTACTCGCAGGCTGCTGCCTGGGTCTCCTGGCCGCCTTCTGGCTGCTTTCCGGTTCGGCCGCTCACGCCTCGACCACCGGCCGCGCTGCCGACGCGTCGTCCACTCCAGGTTCATCGGGCGGCTTGCTCAACTCGGTAACCGGTGCCGTCAACGGCCCACTGAATACCGTAACCAGCACGGCGAAAGGTGTGGTCGGCCCGGCGACTCGGACGGCCACCCCCGTCACCTCCACCGCAGTCCGAGCCGCCGTCCCGGCCAGCAACACGGTCACCAGCACGGTAGGCCGGGCCGCCGCGCCGGTGGCCTCGACTGTCGCGCATGCTGCCACCGCGGCCGATTCATCCCTGGCCACGTCGATCACGACTCAGGTTACCGGGGCCGTGAGTCAGCGCACGTCAGCAGCAGGCCATGCCACGACCCGGAGCATCTCGGCCGCCAGCCAGCCCGTCAGTCAGGTGATCTCCGCTGCGAAGCAGACCGCGGCTACAGTGACGGTCCCGCTGGCCGAGGCCGCCGCCCCGGTCACCTCAGCGCTGGGCCGGGCGCTTGAGCCCGTCACCGGCGCGGCTGGTGCGCTGCTCACCCCGGTCACCACGGCCGCGGGCCAGCTGGTGGCCCCCGTCGCAGGCAAGCTGGCCCCGGTGACCACGGCCCTGGCGCCAGTCGCTGACAGCCTGGCTCCGGTGGCCGGCACGCTGAGCCCGGTCCGCGGGTCGCTGGCGCCGGTCGCGTCGGCACTGGACCCGTTGCTCGCCCCGGTCACCGCGCCGCTGGCCCCGGTGGTGCCGGGTGTGCCGGGCGGGTCTGGCAGCGGCACCGGTCCTTCGGGCCCGGGTTCGGGTACTGGTTCTGGTTCGGGTGTGGCGGGCGGTCCGGGTGGTGGCCGCCGGGCCGCCGCTGGCACGGGTACCGCCGCTGGCGCGGGTGCTGGGGCTGGCGCGGTCTCTGTGCCGGGTGTGCCGGGTTTTGGTGTTTCCGGGCGGGGTGGCCATACTGG
>DASWVA010000480.1:0-2006 GCA_036401415.1 Streptosporangiaceae bacterium | reverse complement strand
GGGGACCTCAGCTACGCCGGGCTGCACGATCAGGTGTGCCGCACCGCGGCCGGCCTGCGCTCCCTCGGCCTGCAGCCCGAGCAGCGGCTGCTGATGCTGATGGCGGACTCGCCGCAGTTCGTGGTGGTCTACCTGGCCACGATGCGGATCGGCGCGATCCCGGTGCCGGTGTCCACCATGCTGCACGCTGACGGCGTCGCCGAGCTGCTGCGTGATTCGCGGGCCCGGTTCCTGGCCGTCACCGGCGAGTTCGGCCCGGTCGCCCTGGGGGCGGCCGTGGCCGCGCCCGAGCTGACCGGGATCCTGGCCGACGTCGCCCTGGACGGTGCCCCCGTCCCGGTGCACCGGCTCGGGGAGCTGGCCTCGGGGGCGGCCGACGAGACCATCTACCCGGGCGGCCCGGACTCGCCGGCGTTCTGGCTGTACACCTCGGGCACCACCGGCACGGCCAAGGCGGCCATGCACCGCCACGCCGCGGTCCAGGTGGTGTGCGAGACCTACGGCCGCCAGGTGCTCGGCATCACGCCCGCGGACCGCTGCCTGTCCGCGGCCAAGGCGTTCTTCGCCTACGGCCTGGGCAACTCGGTGCTGTTCCCGCTCTCGGTGGGGGCCACCGCCGTGCTCGAGCCCAGCCCGTCCCGGCCGGACGTGATCGCGGCCGCCGCCGCCCGGTACGGCGCCACCTTGTTCTTCGCGGGCCCGACGTTCTTCGCCAACATGCTCCGGGCCGGCCTGCCCGCCGGCGCCCTGTCCGGGGGGGCACCGCCCGGGGTCCGGCTGGCCGCCTCGGCGGGCGAGGCGCTGCCGGCCGCGCTGTACACCCGGTGGACCGCGCACTTCGGGATCGACATCCTGGACGGCATCGGCATGACCGAGATGCTGCACATCTTCTTGTCCAACCGGCCCGGCCAGGCCCGGGCGGGCACCACCGGCGTCGCGGTGCCCGGCTATGACCTGCGGCTGCTGGACGACCAGGGCCACGACGTCCCGGCCGGCACGCCGGGCACGCTGTTCGTCCGCGGCGCTTCCGCCGCCACCGGCTACTGGTCCCGGTACGACCCGTCCCGCCAGGTGTTCCAGGGCGAGTGGCTGCGGACCGGGGACACCTACGTCCAGGACGGCGACGGCTACTACACCTGCCTGGGCCGGACCGGCGACATGCTGAAGGCGTCCGGCATCTGGGTCAGCCCCGCCGAGGTCGAAGGCCGGCTACTGGCCCACGACAGCGTGGCCCAGGCCGTGGTGGTCGCCGCCCCGGACACCAACGGGCTGGAGAAGCCGGTGGCCTACGTGGTGCTGGAAGCGGGCCGGCCGGCGACCGAGGACGAGCTGATCGAGTTCTGCCGCCGGGGGCTGCCGTCGTTCAAGCGCCCCCGCAAGGTGGTGTTCGTGCCCGGCTTCCCCACCACCGCCACCGGGAAGGTCCGCCGGGTCGAGCTGCGCCGCATGGCCGCCGCCGTGCTGGTGCCCAGCGATCCGCCGAACGAAGCCGTGCCCAGTTGACGACCAGCCAGAACCACCACAGCCAGAACCACCAGCCGGGAGACGTGATGGGCGCTCAGGCCCTGCACTGGATACGGGAGGACACGCCCCGCTGGGACGAGGCCAAGCAGCGGATGTTCGGTCCCGGCGAACTCGCCGCGGTCGGCTTCGGCCAGCTCACCCCGGGTGAGCCGATGGCCAACGAGTGGTGGCGGGTCAGCGACGGCGACGGCGCCCTGCTCGGGTACGGCTGGCTGGACAGCGAGTGGGGGGACGCGGAGGTCACCTTCCTGGTCGACCCGGCCCGGCGCGGGGCCGGCATCGGCGCGTTCATCGTCAGCCAGCTGGCGGCCGAGGCGGCCCGGCGCGGGCTGAACTACATTTACAACGTGGTGCCCGGCAGCCACCCGGACCCGGCCTGGATGACCGGCTGGCTGCGGTCCCACGGGTTCGACGATGGTCACGGCGACCTGCGCCGCCGGGTCCGGCCCGCCGACGCCGTCCCGCCCGGCTGAGCGGGCGGC
>DASWVA010000479.1:0-6382 GCA_036401415.1 Streptosporangiaceae bacterium | reverse complement strand
AGCGCTTCCAGGCTCACCCACCAGCCCGCCACCGCGACCGGCCAGCCGGGCAGCCGCAGCAGCAGCCGCTGCGCGACGGCCAGCACGGCCAGGATGACGGCCGAGCCGAGGGCCAGCGCGGTCCAGGCGAACCACCACACGTTCAGCACCCAGGACAGCAGCGGGAAGAAGAAGGCCACGCCGAACACCAGCCCGGCCAGGAACGACGCGCGCAGGCTCCGGCCCGCCAGGGCCACCGTGAGCAGCGCCGGGCCCACCGCGGCCAGTGGCCAGATCCCCAGGGGCGGGAACGACGCCGCCAGCAGCAGGCCGCCGGCCAGGGCGACGGGCAGGGCCCAGCGCAGCCGCAGCCCGGACTGGCCGCCGGCATCACGCCCGCGCTGGCGCGTGGTGGCGGACGCTTCGGCGGAGATCACCCCTGGAGGGTAGCTGCCCAACCTGAACCCGTCGCTGCGGCCGCTGGCCCGGGCGCCCCGCGCTCGCCGCCCCCGGCCGGCCGGGAGATGGAGCCGGACGAGAGATCCCGGGGCGTATCGGTCTGCGATTCGACCATATAAGTACCGCCCAATTTGGTCTTTCGGTTAAAACCGGCATTTCGGCAAAAGTGTATCTGACCGGCATTTCCGCCGGAACGTGGATAAGAATCCACGGTCCGTTCCGGCGGGATAGTGCTCAGAACCTGAACAGGGCAATCCGCCGTGTTATCGTACGTACCGAGATACGCCTCGTGGGGGGGCGCGTGCATTCACCTGTCAACAGACGTGACGTGTATTAAGAGGCTGACTCGTGATCAAGATCATTTATCGTGACCTTTCGCCCGGATTACACGCATCCGCGGAGGCCGCGGGCCGGGACACGATCATTGCGCTCCTGCCTGGGCTGACGCCCGAACAGCGGCAGGCTGCGCTGCGCCGGGTCCAGCACAGCGGCCGGATGGGCCATGGCCCCCGGGTGTCCACGACCGGGCTGAGACTGGCTCTGGGGCTGGACCGGATAAAGGCGGCCACGCGCACCGGCGCGGCCGTTGTCCGGCTCCATCCCGCCGGGAGCACTGTGCCCGTGGTGCTGCTTTCCGCGGCCGCGGTGATGTTCGTGCTGATGGCGACGGTGTCCATTCATGTTCTGCCGGACCCGAAGTCCGCTGACCAGAACCCGGCGGCCGGAACGGCGGCCACCGGCCCTGCGTCCTTCGCTCCGCAGGCCAGCCAGCAGACGGCGCCGCCGCCCGGGATTTCCGGTCAGGCGCCATACGCTGGCCCGGTGCCCGGCCGCCTCCTGCTGGGACGGTCGGCCCCGTCGGCTGGCTCGGCAGCCGCGCGCGGCCGGCTGGCCGGGAAGACGTCCGGGACCGCCCTGCCCGGGACGCTGCCCAGCGAGAACGGCACCGGAACCGGCCTGGTCACGGCCACGTCGCTGGAAGCAGCAGGCTCCGACGGGTCCAGCCTCAGCGCGCCGGCCGGGACCAGCGCGCCGGCCGGGACGGGCAGTGCCGGGACCTCGGGCTCGGCTGATCCGGAGACCTCGGCCGGGACCAGCGGCCCGTCCGGCGGAAGCAGCCCGTCCGGCGGAAACGGGACGTCCGGCGGAAGCGGGACCACGACCGGTTCCGGGTCCGGGACGCAGCCCGGGTCCCGGAACGGTGACAGGTCAGGTTCGGGTACCGGAGGTTCCGGCCGGGCGGGCGCTGACCCCACGGGCACGGGCACGGGCACCGGGACGACGGGTACGGGCACCGGGACCGGGTCGGCGGGCACCGGAACCGGCAGCACCGGAACCGGCAGCACCGGCACTGGCAGCACCGGCACCGGAACCGGGACCGGGACCGGGACCGGATCGGCGGGCACCGGGACCGGCGGCACCGGGACCGGCAGCACCGGCTCGGGGTCCGGGTCGCCGGGCGGCTCGGGTTCGGGCGGGGGAATCTGCGCCACCGCGGCGTGGCTCGAGGTGTGCGTGGGCCTGTAACCCGCCGGCCCCGGCCCGCCCCCGCTGGCCGTAAGCTCTGGCCGCCCGCCGGAAACGCTGGCGGGCGGCCAAGGCATCGGCGGGAGGAGCGGGGGCGGTGAGCCGACGAGGCGGGGCGCTGTTCGTGGCCATGAGCCTCATCTGGGGCGTACCGTACCTGCTGATCAAGGTGGCGGACGGCGGGGTTTCGGTCCCGGTGCTGGTCTTCACCCGGGTTACGGTGGGCGCGCTGCTGCTGCTGCCGGTCGCCCTGCGGCGCCGCCAGCTGGGTGCGCTACGCGGGCACTGGCGGTGGCTGATCGCGTTCGCGGGTGCCGAGATCATCGGCCCGTTCGCGCTGCTGTCCAGCGCGGAGAAGCACCTGGCCAGCTCGACCACAGGGCTGCTGGTGGCCGCGGTCCCGATCATCGGGGCGGTGCTGGCCACCCTGACCAGGGGCCGGGACCGGCTCACCGGGGGCCAGGACCGGCTCACCGCGGTCCGCTGGGCGGGGCTGATCGTCGGCTTCGGCGGGGTGGCTGTGCTGGCCGGCCCGGACGCGGCCCACGGGGACGCCGTGAGCGTGACCGAGGTCCTGCTCACCGCGCTCGGTTACGCGACCGGCCCGATGATCGCCAACCGCAAGCTGGCCGGCGTCCCGCCCGCCGCGGTCAACACCGTGTGCCTGGGCATGGCCGCGCTCGTCTACCTGGTGCCCGCCGCGCTGACCCTGCCCCGGACGGTGCCGTCGGCCAGGGTCATCGCGTCCCTGATCGCCCTGGGCGCGATCTGCACGGCCACCGCCTTCCTGGTGTTCTTCGCGCTGATCGCCGAGGTCGGGCCGGCCCGGGCCACGGTCATCACCTACGTGAATCCGGCGGTGGCGGTGGCGCTGGGGGTCATCGTCCTCAACGAGCACCTGACGCCGGCCATCGTGGGCGCGTTCGTGCTCATCCTGGGCGGCTCGGTGCTGGCCACCCGGGGCTCCGGGGCCACCCGGGGCTCCGGAGCCCCCCAGGGCTAGCTTTCCAGGCGCTTCAGCAGGCTGGTGGCGGACGGCGAGCCGAGCCCGGTGCACGCGTCCCAGCCCGGGCCGGCCGAATAGGCCCCGTTGCTGCCGCTGGTGATGTCGTGGAAGCCGGCCACGTCCTGGCCTGCCGCGACCCCGCGGTACAGGAGCGGCTGGATCAGCCCGAACTTCTTGCCGGTGGACTGGGCCAGCCGGGCGATCAGCGCGGCCCACAGCGGCGCCACCGCGCTCGTCCCCCCGTAGACGGCCCGCTTCCCGTCCACCAGCACCTGGTAGCCGGTTCGCGGGTCCGCATCGCCGGCCACGTCCGGCACCCCCCCGCCGCCGGTACTGACCGGGGCGGCGGGTACGCCCGCGCTGGCCTGCCAGGACGGCAGCGGGTAGAGCGTGCTGACCCCCCCGCCGGTCGCGCCGCCGCTGGAGCCGTCGTTCCAGACCGTCTCCGAACTGATCCTCCCGGTGCTGGTGTCGGCCTTCAGCCGGGTGCCCCCGCAGGCCAGTGCGTACGGGCTGGACGCCGGGTAGTCGCAGTGGCTGCCGCCGTCGGTCTCCCCGTCGGAGCTGCCGCCATCGCCGGCCGCCACGGTCACCGTGGTCCCCAGCGCCGCCGCATCGGACATGGCCCCGTCGAGCGCGGTCCGGGACTGCTGCGACCAGCTCTCCTCCGGGCCGCCCCAGCTGATGCTGATCACGATCGGGGTGGGGGTGGCGTGCGCCGCGGCGCTGATCGCGTCGACGAACGCCTGGTCGGTGTTGGAGCCGAAGTACACGACCTGCGCCGCGCCGGGCGCCGTCGAGCCCGCCACCTCGATGTCCAGCAGCACCTCGCCGTCCGCGCCGCTGGGGTCCGAACCGGGGGCGTTGGCGCCGCCGTCGACGCTGGCCGCCGTGACCGGCGGGACGGGCAGGCTGAGGCCGGAGAAATAGGTCTGCAGGTCGCTGGGGGCGAACCCGCCGCCGAACTCCAGGATCGCGATGGTCTGCCCGCTGCCGTCGGTGCCCGCCGGGAACTGGTAGGCCCGCGCGACCTGCGGCGGGGTGTAGGAGGTCGCGTGCGCGGCCGCGGCCGCCGCCCGGATGTGGGCCCGGGCCTGCGGCCGGTTGTCCAGCCCCAGCACCGCGAGCACGATGCCGTCCAGGGCGGCGGGCACGTGCAGGGCGCCTTCGCGGTAACGGTGCTCGACCTGGCCGCCGCCCGGGCCCGGGCTGCTGGCCCGCCGCAGCGTGACCCCGAACGCCCCGGCCAGCTGGGCTGCGGTGCCCGCGACCTTCAGCCGCCGGGAGCCCGGGTGCGTCCCGGTGATCTCCAGGCCGAACCCGGTCAGTATCCCGCTCGCCCGCTCCACGTCGGCGGGGTCGGCGCCGTAGGAACGGGCCAGTTCGTCCCGCGAGATCGTCTCCGGCCCTTCCACCAGGGCGGTGGGCAGTTCGGCCCGCCGCCGCAGGACCACGGTCACCTCGATCTGCTCACTGCCGCTCACCGGTCCCAGGTCTTCGACGTGGGGAAGGGCACGGCGCTCGCTGCCCGCCAGCGGTACGAACGACCCTGCTGTCATATTCGGTCCCTCCTGCGAAAGCGGCCGGTCACCGCGAAGTATCATCTCGTGTTCCGCGGGGCGGGGCGGGCAAGTCGGGACAATGGCCCGCGACCGCGCGCTCGCTCCCGGCGGCCGGGGTTGCCCCCATACTGGTGCCTGTGATCTGTGCCAACCACACCGCGGGCCGGCCCGGGGCTCCGCGTGGCTAGTCCGGTCACGGGGCCGGGGACGGGGCTGCCGGGACTGAGCTACTCCAGCCGGGCCGGCCGCTGGGTGCTGACCGCCACCGTGCTCGGGTCGGGCGTCGCCGCGCTCGACGCCACCGTGGTCGGGATCGCGCTGCCGGCCATCGGCCGCGGCTTCCACGTCGGTGAGGACAGCCTGCAGTGGGTGGTGGACGCCTACACGCTGTCGCTGGCCGGGCTGCTGCTGCTGGGCGGGACCCTGGGTGACCGGTACGGCCGGCGCAAGGTCTTCATCATCGGCACGATCTGGTTCGCGGTGGCCTCGCTGCTGTGCGGGCTGGCCCCGGACGCGAACACGCTCATCCTGGCCCGGGCGCTGCAGGGGGCCGGGGCCGCGCTGCTCACGCCGGGCAGCCTGTCCATCCTGCAGGCCTCGTTCAGGGCCGGCGACCGTTCCAAGGCCATCGGCGCCTGGTCCGGGCTCGGCGGCCTGGCCACCGCGATCGGCCCGTTCGTGGGCGGCTGGCTGATCAGCGCGGTGTCCTGGCGGCTGGTGTTCTTCATCAACCTGCCGGTGGCCGCCGCGGTGGTGGTCATCGCGGCCCGGCACGTGCCGGAGTCCCGGGCCCCGGACGAGACCGGCCGCCTGGACATTCCGGGCGCGGTCACGATCACCGGGGCCCTGGTCGGCATCACCTACGGGCTGATCGCCGCGTCCAGCGACGGCTGGACCTCCGGCCCGGTGCTGGGTTCGCTGATCGGCGGGGTGCTCCTGATGGCGGCCTTCCTGTTCATCGAACGGCACGTCAAGGACCCCATGCTGCCGCTCACGGTGTTCGCGTCGCGCCAGTTCTCCGCGGCCAACGCGGTCACGTTCGTGGTCTACGCGTCGCTGGGCGGGATCTTGTTCCTGATGCCCAGCGTGCTGCAGCTGGCTGTGGGCTACAGCCCGCTGGAGTCGGGGGCCGCGCTGCTGCCGGTCACCGCGATCATGCTGGTCCTGTCCGCCCGCTCGGGTGCGCTGGCGGCCCGGATCGGCCCGCGGCTGCAGATGACGGCCGGCCCGCTGGTCATCGCGGCGGGCCTGCTGCTGCTGATGCGGGCCACCGGTTCCGGCGGCTACCTGGCCGACGTGCTGCCCGCCGTGCTGGTGTTCGGCTTCGGCCTGGCCATCAACGTGGCCCCGCTGACCTCGACCGCGATGTCGGCCGTGCCCGCCGAGCACGCCGGCATCGCCTCGGCGGTCAACAACGACGTGGCCCGGGCCGCGGGCCTGATCGCGGTGGCCGTGCTGCCGGTGGCGGCCGGGATCACCGGGACCAGCTACCTGAAGCCGGACCTGCTGGCCACCGGCTTCCATCACGCGCTGCTCATCGCGGCTGTCGCCTGCGCGGCCGGGGGCCTGCTGGCCGCGGTCACCATCCGCAACCCGCCCCGGCACCAGCCGCAGCCGGGTGAGCCCGTCCCGCCGGCCGCGGCCCGCGCGAACCTGCACTGCTCGCTGGACGCCCCGCCGCTGCACAGCGAGGTCTCCGGCGCCAGCTGACCGGGCCGGGCCGCGGGACTGCGATGATGGGGGGATGACGACTTCGGGCCAAGGGGCCGGCGGGGACGGGCCCCGGGTGGACGCGGAGACCTCGGCGGCGGTGCGGGCGGCGGCGGTCGCGGCGCACCGGGCGTCGGGG